>CBDUYZ010000128.1:0-7282 GCA_965371575.1 uncultured bacterium | reverse complement strand
GTGCCGCGCAAACAGGCAACCGGCTGAGAACGCCTGGGCCTCGGCGACGCCCTAGCGCAGTGCCTTGGTTCGGCCGGCCCCGGCAAGGAACTTCCAGTTGCGGGGTAGGACCGGCTTATTCTTTTTTTCCGTTTTGAGTTCGCCGATCGGCGCAAGGGCCAGTTCCGCTCCCTCGACCCAGCAACGGGCGAAAGAACGGTCGTCGAAACCGACGGCACCGGGCGCGGGCAATTGCACCAGCACGCGGGCCGCTTTCATGTCCTTGGCCCGCTTGGCGGCCCGGCCGGCGACCTTGCGTAGGGTTTCCAGGCCCACTTCCTCTGCCTTGCCCAGACCAACCACCAGAATCCAGCCGGCCTTGACCCCGGAACAGGGCACCGGCAGCATGGACTCGGTCCTGCCTGTAAAACCGCCCTTGCGAACAAGCGAGGCCAAGCCTGAACCGCCCCCCTCCAGACCGCGGGTATCGGTCCGTAGATGTTTGAAATCCGCTTCTCCGTCTTTCTGGAAAACAGGATAAACCAGCAGGTCGCCCGCCGTGTCGGCGACGCCTGTCCGGGTAACGACCCAACGCATGAATGAAACCCTCCAGGATTGAATGAAACGGTAAACCGCAATATTCTAGCATTGCGGGGTCGATTGGCCATCCAAATATACGCAGCAGGCTGGGCTTCTCGCCGCCCAACCAATGGCTTGAGGCCCCACGCCTGGTGTTATACACTGCGCGGTATCGATACTGAACCAAACAAGGACTCCTGCATGACCCGCAATAACTCGCTGCACTGGCAGATTTTCCTGGCCCTTGTCCTGGGTGTGGGCGCCGGTCTGATCTGGCCCCGAGGGACCTTACTGACGGGCGGGCTGGAGCCCTACGCGGTCTTCGACTTCCTGGGCACGTTGTTTCTGCGGTCCCTGAAAATGGTGATCGTGCCGTTGCTCGCCGGGTCCATCATTTCGGGGGTGGCCGGCGTGGGCGCCCGGCGCGGGCTGGGCCGCCTGTTCAGCAAGACCTTCGCCTGGTACGTCACCACCAGCTTGTTGGCGATCCTGGTCGGCTTGCTGCTGGTGAACATCATCCATCCGGGGGTCATCGATGGTGTCCCCGTCGGCGAACGAATGGGCCTGGGCGAACCGCCTCCGGAGCTCACCGCTCAGCTCGCCGGACGCGGGGCCGGCGACCTGGTAGACATCATCCAGCGCATGGTGCCGGACAACCCGGTTGGCGTGGCCGCCGCAGGCCAGATGCTGCCCCTCATCTTTTTCTGCATATTGTTCGGCATCGCCGTCACTACCCTGCCGGAGAAACAACGGCGGACCCAGTTGGAATTCTGGGAAACCCTCTTCGCGGCCATGATGAAGATCACCGGCTGGGTGATCGCCGCGGCCCCGATCGGCATCTTCGGCTTGATGGCCAAGATCGTCGCTACCAGCGGTTTCTCCGCCTTCGCCCCGCTGGCCCGCTACGGCCTGACCGTCCTGGGCGCTCTCGTCATCCACGCCGCGATCATTCTGCCGGTGCTGGTCAAGACAATCGGCCATCTCCCTCCCCACCGTCACGTCCGGATCATGGCACCGGCGCTGTTGACCGCCTTCAGCACCCGTAGTTCCTCGGCCACGCTCCCTCTGACCATGGACCGCACCGAGAACGGCGCCGGGGTCAGCAACCGGGTCACGAGTTTCGTCCTGCCGTTGGGAGCGACCATCAACATGGACGGCACCGCCCTGTACGAATGCGTGGCCGCCATGTTCATCGCCCAGGCATACGGAGTGGAATTGGGTTTCATGTCCCAGGTGCTGATCGTGATGACGGCGTTGCTGGCCAGCATCGGCGCGGCCGGAATTCCCGCCGCGGGCCTGGTCATGATCTCGGTCATCCTTGAAACGGTCGGTCTGCCGCTGGAAGGTCTGGCTTTGATCCTGGCCATCGATCCGGTTCTGGACATGTGCCGCACGGCGGTAAACGTATGGAGTGACAGTTGCGGCGCCGTGGTGATCGCCCGCACCGAGGGAGAAGTCGAGGTCCTGGCGAAATGACCACCGGACGTTTGATTCTTGTCCCGGCACCCCGGGTGTGCCACCCTGCCTTGCGGAAAGATGTTCAGCCGGTCTATTTTGCAACGGTTCAGAACCGCTTGCGTACTAGGCACAGGCAGCGAGCGTTCAGCCGTCCAACCCCGGAGCTACAGGTTTGACAGCAGATAACAGACCAGACGAATTCGAGGGCGCAGGCTTCGATGCAGGGACCGACCAGGGTTTCGGCACCGCTGGCGTCGAAGGTCTGCTGTTGCCCCCGTGGGAACGGCGCGAGCGGTACGGTTTCCTCAACGGGCTGTACCTGACGATCAAGGACATCCTGCTGGCACCGCGCATCTTCTTCCATCGCATGCCCACCCGGATCGGTCTGGCCCAGCCCCTGTATTTTGCCCTGGTCCTGGGCGTCGTCGCGGCCTTCTTCGGCTGGATGTGGTCCCTGGCCGGCAGTTCGTTGCAGATGTTAGTGGCGGAAGATCTGGAGGAAGTGGTCAAGGGCCCGCTCTATTCCTTCCTGGCTTTCCTGTTCAGCCCCGTGACGGTGGCGATCCTCGTCTTTCTGAAGGCCGGCCTCATCCACCTGATGCTGATGCTCGTGGGCGGCAACAAGCTCGGGTTCGAAGCCACCTTCCGGGTGGCCGCCTACGGCGAAGCGGCCGGCATAATGGCCCTGCTGCCTTTCTGTGGCAACGTTCTCGGCGTACTGTGGAGTCTGTTCATCACCATTGTAGGGCTGTACAGCATCCATGAAACCGATCCCTGGCGAGCCGTGCTGGCGGTGATCGCTCCCATGGCCATGTGCCTGTCCCTGATCAGCGTGAGCGCCATTCTGGTGATGATTGGCTTGAGCTGACTCCGCCTATGCGCCTTGTCCCCGAAAAATCCCCCCTGCCCAGGCTGCTGGTGTTTCCCTTCGGGGTCCTGGCCCTCCTGGGACTGGTGGTTGTCAGATTCAGGCCCGACCTGGTCCTGCGCCTGGCCCATTGTCCCCTGCGCGACATGACCGGCGTACCCTGCCCCACCTGTGGGGGCACACACGCGGCGGTGGCCCTGGCCCAAGGGCGCTGGACCGATGCCTTCACCGCCAATCCCCTGGTCGCCGCCAGCCTGGCCGTGTTCGGAATCTGGCTCCTGGCCGGAGTACTCGCCACGGTAGCGCCGGGACTGCGTCGGGATCTTGTGTTGACTTCACGGGAAAAGAAAACCGCCAGGATCCTGACGGTTTTTCTTATTCTGTCGACCTGGATCCGGGAGATCCTGCTCAGTTTTATTTGACGATCAGAATTCCGCCAACAATTTGCGGGCGATGACCAGACGCTGGATCTCGCTGGTGCCCTCATAGATGCGCGTGACACGCACGTCCCGATAATAGCGCTCCACCGCATACTCCTTGCAGTACCCGTAGCCTCCGTGGATCTGGACGGCGGTGTCGGCAACGCGCCCGGCTGCTTCAGTGGCCATCACCTTGGCCATGGCCGCCTCCTTGGTGAACGGGCGTCCCTCGTCCTTCAGCCAGCAGGCCCGGTAGCCCATCATGCGGGCGGCTTCCAGGTCGGTGCCCATGTCCGCGATCATGTTCTGTATCACCGGCTGGGCAGCCAGTGTCTTGCCGAACTGCTCACGTACCCGGGCGTACTTGATCGCTTCCTCGAGACAGGCCTGCCCGATGCCCAGGGCCTGGAAGGCGATACCGATCCGCCCGCCGTCCAGGGCCGTCAGAGCGATCCGCAATCCCTCGCCCTCGCCACCCAGCAACTGGTTGGCCGGTACCCGGACATCGTCCAGATCGATGGTTACGGTGTCGCTGCACCGCAACCCCATCTTGTCTTCCTTCTTGGCGATCGAGAGGCCGGGCGTTTCCCTTTCGACGATGAAGCCGTGGGTGTCCTTGTGTCCGCTGGTGTCCGGGGTCCGGGCCACTATGACATAGAAAGCCGCGCGGTTCCCGTTGGTCACGAAGGATTTGCTGCCGTTCAGCACATAGTGGTCGCCGTCCTTCCTGGCCGTGGCGGCCAGGCCGGCCGCATCGCTGCCAGATCCCGGTTCGGTGACACAGAAGGCCGCGATCTCACCGGCGGCCATGCGGGGCAGGAATCGATTTTTGATCTCTTCGGTGCCGAACATCGCCAGCGGATAACTGCCCACGCTGTTATGCACGGTGATCATCACGCACACCCCGGCGCTGGCCTTGGCCAGCTCCTCGACGACCAGGGAATAGGTAAGCGTATCGACGCCCAGCCCGCCGTACTTCTCGGGAAAGGACAGGCCGAAGAATCCGTTGTCCCGCATCTTGGCGATCAGATCGTCCGGCATGGTCGCCTCGACATCCATGCTGTGGGCGATGGGTGCGATTTCCCGGGTGGCGAAATCGCGCACCATGTCGCGGAACATTTCCTGGTTTTCATTCAGATCGAAATTCATGGACTTCTCCACAGTACAGGTCATCAAGGTCGGTACTTCAGCCAATAATAGGCTCTGTCCGGCCGGCCCTCAAACCAGTTGACAAGGTTTCCGCCCTGCTTACCAGGGCGATGACCACCGCGTGCCCAGCCCGGGCCCCAGCAGGATCGCATTGATCAGCAGGCGCTCGCTTTCGACGACCCAGCGCCGATAGGCTGGACGCCCCGCGAACAGGATCACCTGACCGCGTCCCACCGCTTCACGGGTGGCGTAGCCGGTATGCGCGAGACGGGCGGCGGCCTCGGGCCAGAGGAGCCCACCGAGGTGCATGCGTTCAGGAGCCGGAAACCGGACCGCCACGGACACCGGCGGGGCGGCGATCATGGAATCGTTGCCGCCGAACCAGACGCTGATCGAAGCATCCAGCCCGTAATTGAGCCAGAATTCCTCATCCAGATCCACCCGCAGAACCGCACCCTGTGGCATGAAGCGCTGCAGGCGCCGGTCGGCTGCCTGCCGGTCGGTTTCCTCGGGAGCCTTCTTGCCCGGCGGCAAAATTTCCTTGAGCCAGTCATCCAGCAAAATCGGGGTACCCGTCAGGGGCGTCCCCTGTTCGTGCCCCGCCGCAAAGGGCAGGGCGCCCGGCCCCAGGAGCGGAGCAACGTCATAGGGGGAATGGCGGGCGGATTGGGGTTTCTTCTCCCCTTCCTCCTTGGACGGTGGCGTTTCCACCCGCAGCCCCGTGGCCACCGGACGGCCCGCCGCCTGGGCCTCGACTGCGCCGAGACTCCAGACCGGGGGGGGGAATTCTTCCAACGCCTGGCCCCGGAAGCGGGTACTGGTCAAACCAGTTTCCTGATCCGCCAGCATACGGGCCCCACCGTCGCAGCCGATGGCCGTACCACCCGCTTCGATCCAGCGGCGCAGACGGTCGACGCCGCCGACGCCCAGGACCTGACGATACATGTCCGGGCCGCCGAACACGCCGGGAAAGACCAGGACATTGTAGCGGGAAAGATCGGTGACGCCGAACCGGCCCACGTCCAGACTGCTGAAACGCAGGTCGAGTTCCTGATCCAGGAGGTGCCAGATAGCGCCGTAGTGTGTGGGAGAAACAGGCATGCCCGTCAGGACACCGACCCGCGGAGCCACCAGGACCGGATATTCGCCACCGCCCAGGTAGGGTCCATCTTCCGCACGCGACGTCGCCACAGGCACCAAGGCTACCCCGTACGCAGCGGCGAGACGGTTGAGTACGGCTGTGAGATCGGTCAGGTTGGCTTCCCGGCGGATGACCAGGGCGCCCCGCCGGAAGGCGCGTCCCTCGATGATGAAGGGTTTCCGGGCGACCCGAACCGTGACGCCGGCCTGCAGCAGGCCAGCCAGCATCCGGGGCGCATGGTCCGGATCACCGTCGATGATCACCGAGTTGTAGGGTTCGGCCAGGACCGCCACGTCCACGGGCTCGGTCGGACTCCAGGCCTGCCAGTCGCCGCGCGGAACTCCCCGGCTCCAATAGGCCGGGATGCCTCTCAACAGGGGCAGGGACCAGGCGGTGGTTTCGTAGAGGCGGCTGCCCTTGCCCTTTTCCAGGTGCTCCCTCTCATCCTGGAAGAATACGGCGTTCATGGGGACATGGGGATCCAGGATCACCCTGGCCAGGAAGCCCGCGGGCTGGTCCAGGCGCACCCGGAGGGTGCCCGGCGGCAGATCCACCGCTGACTCCTCTCCGGTGCGGGCATCGGTGAGCTTGTGGTTATTGCCGGGCTCACCACGCAGGACCTCAACCTCCAGGCCCTGGTCATTCAACAGGGCGGCAAAGGGTTCCAGGCGACCCGGGCGACGGGGATCCGGCGGGAAAACCCAGGCCTTGACCTGGCCGTTCCGCCCGCTTTCCACCGCCTGGGCGCGAGAAGCGATCTGATCGGACAGAACCTCGGCCACACCGTCGGCCAGGGAGGTCAGATTCGCCACCGACGAGGTGGTCTGGTGCTCTATGGCCTGGGCGAAGGTCCGCACCGTTCCGCTCCGCTTGCGTACGACGGTGCCGGTGGTGCGGGACATCTCGTAAAGAATACCGATGGCGCCGTGGTACGAAGCCCAGGACGAACCATAGCCGGGGAAGAACTCCTCGTTCCACTCGCCGGTGAAGTAGGGATAACCGCGCCCGTCCAGGGCCCGGGCCTGGTCGTCGGAGAAGAGTCGCTCCCACTTGCGGGCGTTGGGCGGCAGATGGGGGTTGAAGGGATGCCGGGGCGGCGGGAAAAGATAGGTCGCGTTGGCGCCCATCTCGTGGCTGTCCACCAGCAACTGGGGCAGCCAGGAGGCAATCTCGCGGGACCGGGCGCTTTCGGGCTGGTTCATGGTGAACCAGTCCCGGTTCATGTCGAACAGGTAGTGGTTGCCGCGCCCCCAGGGCCAGACCGCCCGGTGGGAGAGATCATCCTGATCGGGATTGGCCGTACGGTGGGCGAAGGACAGGGTCTGGGCCAGGTAACGGGCCCGCCCGTCGGGGTTTTCGCAGGGGTCGATGAGCACCAGAAGATTTGTCCTGAGTTTTCGTGAGACCTCATCCTCCCCGGCTACCAGCAGGTAGGCCAAAGAGGCGGCGGCATCGGTGCTGCTCAGTTCGTCGCCGTGGATGCCGTAGGCCATCCAGGCCACCGCCTTGACGCCCGCCAGGTCCTCGGTCGAGGATTTACCTCCCAGACGGGGATCCAGAAGTGCAACGTGCCGCTGTTTGAATCCATCCAGGTCCGCGATGGTCGCCTCGTCGGAAACAGCCAGGATCACCATGGGCCGGCCTTCGTGACTGCGGCCGTAATCCAGGAGGCGAGCCCGGGGCGACGCG
>CBDUYZ010000127.1:0-7297 GCA_965371575.1 uncultured bacterium | reverse complement strand
GCGGGATAAGGGAATATACTCGTCGGGAACCGCCGTGTTACGTGAACCGTATGCCCGGTGGGGTGGGAGGGTGAGGTCGCGAGGCCTCCCCCTACCCGATGCCGCCGGCTCCTACCCGGAAATGGAATGTATCCTTTTGCCGGACCGCGCGTAGTATCTGCCTGAAGTCAGCCCCCGGTCGGGCCAAGCCAGGGAAAGTCCGAGATCCGTCATGAGTGAAAAACGAGGATGCCTGAAAACCGGTCTTTTCGGATGCCTGGGAATCATCGTCATCCTGATCGTGGTCGTAGGCAGCACGGCCCTGGTGGCCTGGAACCGCTCGGGCAAGGTGCATGTCGAGGAAAAGGTGCTGACTCCCGCAGCGGCCGGTGCGCCGAGCGAGGTGCGGGGCGCCAAGGTGACCGAGGTTCCCGCCGGCACCGGGCGTGTGGTCATGGACCTGGCCCAGGGCGAATTCGAGATCCATCCCAACCAGCCGGGCCGCGGCGTCCGGGTCGAAGCCAGCTACGACAGCGAGGTCTATCTGCTGGAGGACTACTTCGAGAGCTTCCCTGATTCCGGTTGGGTGTACGGGGTCCGGTCACGCCGCACGATATCGGGCCTGCACGCCCTCTTCCGCCAGCTGATGGGCGGTGGGCACGGCCCCAGGATCGATATCTATCTTCCCGCCGAAGTGCCCCTCGAACTCCAGGTTCTCGTGCAGGAAGGCGCCTTCGAGGCCGAGCTGGGCGGGCTGTGGATCACCAGCGCCGACTTCCGCTACAAGAAGGGCGGTTTCAGTCTGAGCATCGACGAACCGCTGCGTGAACCCATGGACAGGCTGACCATTCGCGGTTCAATGGGTGGCTTCGAGGCGGACCGCCTGGGCAACGCCAGTCCTCGTTTGCTGGACGTGGTCTGCCGGATGGGCGGGGCCGACATCGACCTGCGCGGATCCTGGTCGCGGGACGCCGTTATACGGCTGGACGTGGCCATGGGGGGCATGACCGTCCGTGTCCCCGACAATGTCCTGGTGCAGGGTCTGGAATCCTCCAGCGGCGCCTTGATGGCGGAAAATGAGGAGATTCCCCGGCCGGTACTGCAGTTTTCCGTCAAGGAGAAGATGGGGGAAATCGAGATATCCCACTGATGCGGCCGCCCGGTGGCGCCGTTGCTACAACCGCGCCACCCCGATCCACGTCGCGTGCATGGCCGTTACCATGACCAGGAAAATTGTGCGGGCCCGGCTCGGAGACAGGCCGGGCATCCTGTATTCGATGCTGTCGGTGGGGCAGTTGCTCAAACAGTCCCCGCACAGGGTGCAGGCCTCGCCGGGCACCCGGCGCAGCACGTCTGCCGGGTACAGCGCGTCGAAACGGCAGGCCGGAGTGCACTCGCCGCAGTCGGTGCAGCTCGCCGAGATCTTCAGACGCCAGGGGGAGAGCTTGGCCATCCGGGTCGCCAACCAGCCCATCGGACAATAGGCCGTGCAGTGGGTCATGTTGCCATTGCGCCGCGACCAGAACACCATCAAGCCTACGCCGAACAGACCGAAGCCCGCGGCCAGCCACCCGGCGGTCGCCGCGCTTACGCCCAGCCCGCCCAGCAGGTACGCCGTGCCCACCACCAGGACCAGGATGATCACCCGCAGCTGGTTGCGCCATTTCGGCAGCCGATTCGGGCACTTGACCGCACGCGCCAGACGGTCGTCCCAGGCGCCGATGTAACACAGCCAGCTGCACCAGGCCGGCCCGACCAGCAGCACCGACGCAGTGAACAGGATGGCCATGAAAAAACCGGCGCCGCGGAAGGCGGGACCGGCGACGATCAGGGCAGGAACCGGCAGATGGAGCTTGCCGGTCATCAACAGTTTTTCCAGGCCGGCGACGCCGAGGATCAACTGAGTGAAGAAGATCACTGAAAACACAAGCCACACCTTGGGCCGCAATTCCCGGATCTGCCCGGGATCCTGCAACCGGTCCGAAAGCCACCCGGCGTAGATCGCCAGCCAGAAAGTTTCCCACCAACCCCCCGCGAAGAGGAATCTTTCCAGCAGCACACCGGTCGGATGCATGAACAGCTGCACGCATGTCAACAAGATCGCCGTGAACACGAATGCGCCCAGGCCGGGACCCACGGGGTCGGCGACGGGCAGACGTTTCCTGCGTCCGGCGGTTTCCAGCAACAGTCCGGACAACGCGGTGAACACGGTGACCGCGCCCAGGATCAGGGCCATCCTGACGAAGGGTAGGCCTGCCATCTGCCGGGCGTCGATGAGGGCCATGATGGTCAGGCCCCACTCGAAGGCGCCGACCAACAGCATCATCTGCACGGCGCGGTCGATCCAGCGGCGTTTGAAGAAAAGGACGAAGGGCAGGGAAAGCCACAGGCCCATCAAACCGGGTTCTCCCCCGCGCGAGTGGTGGGCGGCGAGGACCAGACTGGAGAGGATCAGCGGGATGTAACGCATGCTTTCTCTCTCGGGCTGAAGGAATCAGGAACATAATGAGATCCAGCGGGGAATGTCAATCCGGACAACCTTGAACACATTGCCACACCTGTAAAAAAACGACAAAAACCGACAAAAATAGAAAATAACAGCAATAAGACGACAAATTCATTTATATTAATAGATAAGGGGATTTATTATAGGAGCCTATCATGTCCAGCACGTACCCTGAAATACTGACCATGCAGCAGGCGGCCGAGATGCTGCAGATCAGCGAGAGGACCATCCAGCGCATGTTGAAAAAGGGCGAGATTCCCGGTTCCCAGGTCGGTGGCCAATGGCGCTTCGACCGGGAGCAGCTGCGGGACATGGTCCGGGGCGAATGGAAACCGGAGCTCGACCAGGTTGAAATGGCTGAGCGCGAATCGCTGATTTGGGGCGTGGATATTCCCCAGGCCTTTCTCGATCTGCAGCAGGTGGCCCGACAGCGTCTGAAAGACCGGGAACTCGGCAATGACGTCGTTGCCGAGCAGGATCGAAATGATGAGGACGATAAAGACTAGCCAGAGAGGATGACCGCCTTGTCTCACGCTTTCACCCACGCCATGTGCCGCCGGCCAGGACCCGACCTGGCCGGCGGGCTCACCACTTCCGATCTCGGTACACCTGACTACACCTTGGCCTGCCGTCAGTTCGACCGGTACGTGGCCACCCTGCAGGAATGCGGGTTGGACGTGATCGTCCTGGAAGCGCTGGACGGGTTCCCGGACGCCCACTTCATCGAAGACACCGCGGTCATCACCCCGGACGTGGCCGTCATCACCCGTCCCGGAGCGGTCGGCCGACAGGGCGAACAGCATTCGATCGCCGAGGCTTTGGCCGCCCACCGGCCGTTGGCCCATATCGAATCCCCCGGCACCCTGGACGGCGGCGACGTCTTGATGATCGGCGCGCACTTCCTGATCGGTGTTTCCGACCGCACCAACGAGGACGGCGCCCGCCAACTCGGCGCGGTCCTGGAAACCCGCGGCAACACCTGGCAGGCGGTTCCCGTCGCCGCGGGCCTGCACTTCAAGTCGAGCGTGAACCTCGTGGGCCCGCAAACCTTGCTGGTGACCGAGGCCTTTGCCGGCCGCGGAGAACTGGCGGGGTTCGCGCAGATCACCAGCCCATCCGGGCAGGAGTATGCCGCCAACACCTTGCTGATCAACGGGCGGTTGATCATGCCGGCGGGTTATCCCGACACCCGCCGGAGGCTGGAGGTCCTGGATCTGCCGATCACCGAACTGGACACCAGCGAGTTCCGCAAGATGGACGGCGGGCTGACCTGTCTGTCGTTGAGGTTCTGAAAACGGCGGACCCGCGGTCTCGGGCGTGCATTTCCACCGGCTCGAAGCCGACTCCTTCAGCCAAACCCGGCGCATGGTCCTGATGAAATGGTCCTGGCTGGACTTTTCGCCGCCCATGCTCTAGTACTTGGGCGGATGAAGTTCCCCTGATACCTCAGTCATATCGGGAAAGGTTTGTTGCCTTTGCGCCGCATTGTTTATTTGTCCTTCGTTCTGGCGCTTGCGGCATCCCAGGCATATGCCGATGGCTCCGTAGGGTTCTTCGGGGGCCTGAATAACGGAAACCTTTCGGGAGATACTCCTTCCAACACGGCCTACAAGGGGCGCACCGGGCTGGCCGCGGGTGTGATGGGAGAGTTCCGCCTCGCCAAAGATGTGATGCTGGGCCTGCACCCCATGTACGTGCAGAAAGGCTCCACCCCCACCTTGGCGCCCGTCACCGAAGGTGGAGATCCGATCGAGAACGATCTGCGCCTGGATTATTTTTCCGTGCCGGTTCTGGTCAAGATCGAATCCGGCAACGGGGTCACCTACGTTTCCGGCGGCCTGGACCTGGCCTTCCTGATGGACGCGAGCCTGACCACGCCCAAGGGTGAGCGCGATGTCCAGGATCTTCTCCAGGACATCGATTTGTCCATGATTTTCGCCTTCGGTGTCAAGATTCCCGTGGGGTCGCCCCTGTTGACCCTCGAGTTCCGTTACGCCCAGAGCCTGCTGAACGTTGCCGACATCCAGGTCGGGGAAGATGATCAAGGCCTTCCTGTCCGTTTCCGGTCCAGCGGATTCCAGTTTCTGGCCGGATTTCTTTTTCCCCTGGGAGCGAGGTGAGCACCCATGTCAACCGCTAGAATTCGCAGGGGTGTGGTAGCCTTGTTCAGCGCTCGCCGCCGGTGGGGATTTCTCGTGGCGATTGGACTGATGACCCTGGCGATTATTCCGGCTTCCGGCCTGGCCGAGGAAGATCCGGCCGCGCCCGCAGAGGAATTGAGGATTCCCCGGCTCGGCGGTCACCGCTTCACGCCCAATACCCTGATCGATGATCCCTTCATCAAAACCTATATCCGCAATTCCCTGGGGATAGGCAAGACAGTGGATCTGTTTGTTCCCGTTCTGGAAATCGGCGACCCTCCGGAGCATGTGATCGGTTTGAAAGGCGATCTGCTCATGGCCGTTCTGGAATTCGAATACCAGCAGGCCGTGAAGGATTGGGTAGCTTTCCGGGTTCAGGTACGGGTGATGGGACGTCTGGGGACTGGCGCCCAATCCCTCCTGAGCACCGGGGTCACGGCGAACACGGGTTTCGAGTTCGGCTGGATGTTCAAACTGGCCCAGGGTGAAAAAACCGCCTTGTCGGGCACGCTCAACCTCTGGAACAACAACATCACCACGGTTGATTTCCTCGGGTTCGTGGAAGGGGTTCTCAATCCTCCGAGTAAACCCCTGGTGAAAACTGCTCCCGTGACCCGCGGCGGCGGGGGCCTGTGCTACGCCTGGGCTGCCAGCGACCTGATCGGCTTCACTTTCAAGAGTGAAGCGGGCTTGGGGGAATCGGCGGACCGCAGCTCGTCCGACCAGTGGTTCGTCAATTTTGGCGCGGCGGCGGATTTCGATCTCAAGACCAAGACGGTCGTGCCTTTGGGTTTGGCAATCGCCTACCGGGCGGATACGTTTCCCGAAGGGGGAGAGGATATCGTCGACGCCAAGCATGACCTTGTGCTACGGATCGCTTATACCGGCACCACGGATTTTCTGCTCAGCCTCGATTTCACCTACGGCTGGTTCAAGGTGAAGGATAGTAACAATACCCTTCAGTTCGCCTCTACCCTGCTGAACATGCGGTACTATTTCTAGCAGACTGTTGATGATATCCTGGACTTGGCCCGGTCTCGCCGGGTTGTTGGCCTTGGCCCTGAGATACGAAACGAGAATTATGAGTGGAATGTGATATGATTCCGGCATTACGGTCCCGAACAATGGCAAAGGATCTTTATGCGACCTGTTTTGCGTTTTCTGACCGACGATCTGGCCGATCGCATCATTGACGAGGCCCGAGGTCTTCTGTGCGAGCTCGGAATGGAGATCCACAACACCCGTGCCCTCGAACTTCTGGGCGACCACGGGGCTCGCGTGGATTCCTCCGCGCGTCACGCCAGATTCACCGCCGACCTGATCGACAGGGCCCTGGCGACGGCGCCCCCTGCTTTTGCGCTCTACGATGCCCACGGCGGGCAGACCCACGACCTGGGCGGCGACCGGGTCCACTTCACGCCCGGGTCTTCGGCCATCCACTATCTTGATCCGGAAACCGGCCGGATGCGCCGGCCGACCACCGCGGACTACGTGAGATTCGCGAAAGTCGTGGCCCAGTTGCCGGACATCGCGGCCCAGAGCACGGCCTTCATTCCCGGCGACGTACCCGGCCCGGTGCAGGACAGCTATCGTTTGTTCCTGGGGCTGAAACACTGTGCCAAGCCCGTGGTCACCGGGTCGTTTTCGGTCGACGGTTTTTTTGTGATGAAGGATCTGCTGTTGGCCGTGCGTGGTACTGAGGAAGAACTCAGGGCCAAGCCCCTGGCGGTGTATTCCTGCGCGCCGACGACCCCGCTGAAATGGAGCGACATCACCAGCGAGAATCTGCTGGACTGCGCGGTGGCCGGTATCCCGGTGGAGATCCCGACGATGCCTCTGGCCGGATTCACGTCTCCGGTGACGGTGACCGGTACCCTGGTCCAGCACGCCGCCGAGACCATGAGCGGCGTGATCCTGGCCCAGTTGGCCTCCCCGGGGGCGAAGGTGCTTTACGGTGGGTCGCCGGCGCCGTTCGACATTCGTTACGAAACCACCCCCATGGGCGCGGCCGAAACCTGGCTGCTAGATGCCGGTCTGAATGAGCTCGGCAAGCGGCTTGGGCTGCCGACCCAGGCCTACATCGCCCTCAGCGACGCCAAAGGGCTCGACGCCCAGGCCGGGCTGGAGACGGGGATGGGTGCGGTGGTGGCCGTGCTGTCGGGCATCAACAGTGTTTCCGGTCCAGGCATGCTGGATTTCGAGAACTGTCAGAGCGTTGAAAAGCTGGTCGTCGACCACGAGATCGCCGGCCTGGCCCTTCGTCTGGGTCGGGGCGTGACGCCGCGGGATGATTTCCCGGTTCGTCCGCTGATCGAGGAGTTGCTCGAGGAAGGCCACCTGCTGATCAGCGATCATTCCATGCAGAACCTGGCGGCCGAACACCACTTTCCGGGAATGGTCATCGAAAGAGCGAATCAGTCACGTTGGCTTGAGGAGGGTGGCCGCTCCCTGGCCGAAAAGGCCCGCGCGGTGGCCGATGGTCTGGAGTCGTCGTGGCAGCCGCCGGGTCTGAGCGCCGCCGTTGAAACCGGGCTGACCGAAAGGATGAAGGCCGCGGCCGCCGCCCACGGTATGGACCGCCTGCCCGAGGCTGCAAATTGATTACGGTCCTGGACATCAGCGTGGCGGAGATCATGCCCGACGCCGGCGCCATTCTGGCCCAACAGGGCGT
>CBDUYZ010000126.1:0-7300 GCA_965371575.1 uncultured bacterium | reverse complement strand
TTGGTGTCCGGTATGTTCTCCAGGCCGGTAACCTCATGTGTCAGACCGCAGGTGATGCGCAGCCACCCGATGATGGCCCGGCTCCAGTTGGCGAGCCAGCGGTTACGCGCCAGCTGGGGCAGAAAAAGGCTGACCACCAGTCCCAGCACCAGGGTCAGGACTATGACCACCAGACCCAGGTAGAAGGCCAGCGTGCGGATGAACAGAATCACTCGGTTGCCCCTGTCACAGGTAAAGGTGGGAAGCCGAAATAGTCTTCGCTTGTCTGACCGTAATTTGCCCGGAAACCCGGATTACGGCAAGTAAACATTTAGTCTGGAGTTTTCCGTAAACTATGGGACTGGAGACCGTCTTGTTGTATATTGGCACGGTGAATTTTCCCGGGAAAGACAGTCCCGCCGCACGGAACAATGTGCGCCGACCAATCAAGGAGATTTTCATGAGGGCTACCGCGCGAGATCTATGCAGGCTTTTCATCCTGGCCGGAATCCTGACCCTGTTGCTGGCGGGGTTCGCCCTGGCCGCCGCCGCTGAGGCATCCCAGGAAAAGATCAAGATCAACAGCCTGGATGAGTTGCCCGTTCATACCTACCCACTGGATGGCACGGTCGCCGAGCTGATGGACTTGCCCAAGCAGATGAAGGCTCTCAGGAAACAGTTCCGCGCCGACATCGAATCCGATCTTGCCACCTACGAGATCACCGATGTCGCCACCCTGAAAGGCTTTTACCAGAGCCTGGCCTTGCTCGATATGGCAGCGGCGGATTACAAGAGTGCGCTCGATCATTTGAACAAGATCACGGCCATGGAGGACAAGGAGGCCGCCAAGTTGATGGGCGGCATGACAAGCAGGGCCTTCATCGCCGCCAAGGAGAAAGTGCGCGGCTCGGCCAAGCAGGAGGAATTTCTCGCCGTCTTCGGCCGGGAACTGGAGACCTTGCTCTTCGCCCTGCCCTACCGTGTGGTGCAGGACAAGGTCAAGGCCGACAAGGCCCGCGCCGAGTTCATGAGCGAGAACCTGCTGCGGGGCGTGATCCAGGCCCAGATCGAACCCGCGGCCAAGGCCATGGGCGGTCTGAGCAGTGATCTGGCCGGCGCGGTGATCGGCATCCGTTACGCCATCGACCAGGGCTTGGCACTGAATCCGGCCATCGCCACGGTTTACGGCAAGTACCTGGACGCCAACAAGGTCACCAAGGCCGACATCTGGCCCCAGCGGGAAATGATCCTGAATTCCGCAGAGGAACTCGAGCCCGTCGTGATCGGCATCTGGGATTCCGGCGTCGATGTGAACGTGTTCAAGGACAAGATGTTCGTCAACGTGAACGAGAAGAAGGACGGTACGGACACGGACGGCAACGGGTTCGTCGATGACGTCCACGGCATCGCCTACGACGTGGACGGGATGGCCAGCACGGACCTGCTGCATCCCCTCGGGGACCAGGACGGTAAGCTGGGTTCGGTCTTCCAGTATATGGCGGGCTTCATCGACATGACCGCGGCGGTGGATAGTCCGGAAGCCTCGGCGGTGCGCCAGAAGATGAAGAACATTCCCGCCGACGAGGTGGGGGATTTCCTGACCACGCTCAGCTTCGGCGGGCTCTACATGCACGGCACCCACGTGGGGGGTATCGCCGCCAAGGACAATCCCTTCGCTCGCCTCCTCGTGGCCCGCATCTCCTTCGACTATCACCCCACCCCGCAGGCCATGACCGTCGAAACAGCCAAACGCCTTGCCGACTGTTACGCCGCCACGGCACAGTACTTCCGCGACCACGGCGTGCGCGTGGTGAACATGAGCTGGGTCTGGACCTACAAGGAGATCGAAGGCAGTCTCGAAGCCAACGGCGTGGGAGCCGATGCCACCGAGAGGGCCGCCATGGCCAAGGAGATGATCGGCATCCTCAGCGACGGATTGCACCAGGCGATGCTGGATTCACCCGACATCCTGTTCGTCACCGCTGCCGGCAACGATGACAACGACGTGGAGTTCGACGTGGTGATCCCCTCGAGCTTCAACCTGCCCAACCTCATGGTGGTGGGCGCCCTCGATCAGGCGGGCGATCCCACGAGCTTCACCAGCGGCGGCGAAAACGTGAGGGTTTACGCCAGCGGCTTCCAGGTGGAAAGCTATGTTCCCGGCGGTGAGACCATGAAGATGTCCGGCACTTCGATGGCCTCGCCAAACGTTTGCAACCTGGCGGCCAAGCTCATCACCCGCGAACCAGATCTCAAGCCGTCCGAGGTTGTCTTGATGATCGAGCAGGGAGCCGATCTTCATCCCGATCATCCGGATATCCTGCGCATGAACGCCAAGCGGTCAGGTATGCTGTTGCTGCAGAAACAGGACTGACCCGCCGCCTGCAAACCCCGGGCCGCCGTGAGGTGGCCCGGGGTTTGTATCAGTGGCTGGTAACCAGCCGGATGACCACCAACAGCATCAGGGCCGCGAATATCCTCCGGAAAAGAACCGAGCCGGTGCGGCGGTTGGTCCAGGCTCCGAACTGGGCGCCGGGAATGGCCGTGATCGCCAGCAGGCCGGTCACCGGCAGGCAGGTGAAGCCGTGAAAGCCCCAACCCAGTCCAGAAGGCGGGATTGCCGTCAGGTAGCCCAGCGCGGCGGCGAGGGCGCTGAACACGATCACTGCCGATGACGTGCCGGCCAGCCACCCGGTCTGCACGCCCAGGATCAGGGCCAAGGCCGGAACCAGGACGATGCCGCCCGCCAGCCCGCTCATTCCCGCCACCAGCCCCACGCCGATGCCCACCAGAAGCCCCTGCCACCAGCGGAACAGGTAGTCTTTCCGTTCAGGGAGTTCCTTTTCGGTGAGCATCCGGATGGCGGCCACGGTCATCAGTCCCGCCAGGACCAGTTGCAGGACCAGCCCGGGCAGCACCACCGCGAGCCGGGCCGCCAGCCAACCGCCGGCCATGCTGCCGGGAGCCAGGTAGGGCACAAGTCGCCAGAGTACCCGCTGCTGGTGCGAGTGTCGGACAATCGAAGAACTGACGCTGAACACCGCGACCGACAGCGAGGTGCCCATGGCCGCCTGGACCACGCTCTCGGCGGGCAGACCCCAGCTGCGGAACAGTTCCAGCAGGATGGGCACCATGATGATGCCGCCCCCGACGCCCACGAACCCCGCCGTGAAACCCGCGGCCAGGCCCAGTCCCAGAACCAGCAGTATGGCCGCGACCGTGAGTTCCATCAGGACCCTCCCCGGCAGTGGGCAAGGGCTTTGTCCCTGCGACGGCCCAGATGGTGGGTAAAAACGGCCGCCCCGACGATGAGCGCACCGCCGACCAGGCTGGCCGCGTCGAGACGTTCGTCCCAGATCACGAAACCCAGGATCAGGGCGAAAAGCACGTGCAGATATGTGAACACGGAGATACGAGTCGCCCGGGCGTGGTGATAGGCGAAAGTCAGGCCGTACTGCCCGCCGGCCGCGAATATGCCGGTACCCAGGAGGGCCAGCCACTGGCCGGCGGTGGGCAGCGGGGGCGAGACGATCAGGAACGGCAGGGTGGCCAGGGTCGAAACCAGGGAAAAGGTGAAGATGATCCGATTGGGGCTCTCGCGGCCCTTGAGTGCCCGGATCATGGTGTAGGCCAGACCTGAGAGCAGGCCCGAGGCCAAGGCGCCGATGGCGGGCAGGAGTTCGTAGTCGAAACTGGGTTTGATCACCAGCATGGCGCCCAGAAAAGCCGCGATCAGGGCGGGGATGAGGACGCGGTCGAACGGTTCCTTCAACAGGATCACGGCGAAAACCAGCACGAAAAACGGCGAGGTCTTGTTCAGCAGGGAAGCATCGGCCAGACTCAACTTGTCCAGGGCCAGAAAATACAGGAGCACACCGCCCAATCCGCACAGCGACCTCAAAATGAGCAGCTTGGCATGAGGCGTCCGGCCGAAGGGGTTCTCGCGCATGTTCACCGCCACGGCGCTGGTGATGCCCAGGGTCACGAGGTTGCGGAAGAACACCTTCATGGTCACCGGTATGTCGCCGGCCAGTTTCACCGTGGCGGCCATCAGCGCGAAACAGAGCCCGGACACCACCATCCAGGCCATGGCCCGCGGCATGTTGTCGAGGGAGGTCAGGCGAACCGATGCGCTCAAGACAGAGTTTCCTTTTTGCGACCAGGGGGCTATGCTGATGATTCCCGAACGAGTTGCGGTTCGGCGGCCGAGTCCGTGATCCGCGCTTCGTTGCAAGGTATATCCGCGGTCGATCCGCGTAAAGGAGACCTGCGCAAGCCATGCCCAGCCAGCCGGACGGCAAACACCTGAACCTGGACTACCTCGACGAGGAACTCACCGCGGCGCTGACCCTGGTCTGCCGCGAGATCGCCGCAGCCGGAGGCCGGGCCTGGCTGGTGGGCGGCGTGGTCCGTGACGGATTCCTGGGCCTTCCCACCGGCGACCTGGACCTGGAGGTATTCGGACTGCGCGCGGCTGATCTGTGCGCCACCCTGGAAAAGGAATTCGAGCTGGATCTGGTCGGGCAGTCCTTCGGCATCATCAAGCTGCGCGGATTGTCCATCGACATCGGCCTGCCCCGTCGCGAAGCCAAGATCGGTCTGGGTCACAAGGGATTCGAGATCCACTCGGATCCCGACATGTCGTTGCCGGAGGCGGCCGCCCGGCGCGACTTTACCCTCAACGCCATCTACCACGACCCTCTGACCGGCCAGGTGGAAGATCCCTTCGGCGGCCTGGACGATCTGGCCCACGGTAAACTGCGTCACACGTCGCCTGCTTTCGGGGAAGATCCGCTGCGCGTGCTGCGCGCCATGCAGCTGGTGTCCCGGTTCAACCTGGATGTCGTGCCCGAGACGGTGGAGATCTGCCGGCGCATCGAACCCGAGGGACTGACCAGCGAAAGGATCTTCGGGGAATGGACCAAGCTGATCACCCTGGGCAAGGAGCCCTCGCGCGGGCTGGCCTTCCTCAAGGAATGCGGCTGGCTGCAATATTTTCCCGAGCTGGCGGCACTGCCCGGGGTTCAGCAGGACCCCACGTGGCATCCGGAGGGCGATGTCTGGGTCCACACCCTGCATTGCCTGGATGCCTTCGCCGCGGAAAAGGTCGGCCACCCCTGGGAGGACCTGGTGGTGGGCCTGGCTGTGCTGTGCCACGACCTCGGCAAGCCCGGTACGACCACCTGTGAAGACGACGTGATCCGGTCGCTTGGACACGAGGAGCGCGGCGTCGAGATGACCGAGGAATTCCTGGGCCGGATGACCAATCATCGTAAGCTGCTGGCCGAGGTGAAACCCCTGGTGGCGGAGCACATGCGGCCTTCCACCCTGTTCAAGGTCAGCGCCTCCGACGCGGCGATCCGGCGTCTGGCGGCACGGGTCGGGCGTATCGACCGGCTGGTTCGCGTGGCCCGGGCCGATGTCCTGGGCCGACCACCGCTGGTCTCGACCGAATACCCCGCGGGAGATTGGCTGCTGGAAGCCGCTCGCCGTCTGGATATCGAAAAGCGCCCCCCCGAACCCCTGGTGCAGGGCAGACATCTGGTGGCCCTGGGCCGGCGGCCCGGCCCGGACTTCGGCGGGATTCTCGCAAAATGCTACGATGCCCAACTGGCGGGAAAATTCACGACGGTCGAGGCGGGAATGCACTACGCGGAGAAGCTTCTCAAGAATCCGGATTAAGCTCCATCAGAAAATCGACATTGACCAGGTCAGGGTGCAGGATGCTGACCACCGCTGTTGCGCCGTTGCGCCAACGCGTGCGGAAACGGGAACTTTCAACCGGTTCCCCCAGGGCAGCGCTGCAGGCCTCCTGGAAACGTTCGAGGAAATTGGAGGCGGCGTAATGTCCGTCGACCACCCGGAACTCCAGCTTCCACACCCGCCCATTGTCCAGATACACCGCGGCTTTCGTTTCCCACTGGCGATCACGGTCGAGATAGCCGTGCGTGCACGGATAGATACAGAAATCCTCGTGGAAACATTCCAGCTTGCAGTTGTCGGCGAGGAAGAAGGTCTGGCTCAAAGACAGATGTTGAAATAGCCGGCGCAGGGGGCCGGCTTTGCGGAAACCCGCTTCATCCAGGGCTTTGGCGTCGATGATGCCGCCCAAGCGGATGGGAACGGAATTGATCTTCAGTTCGAGACTCATCCCACTTGCCTCCCCCTGAATGATACCACAAGCCAGTGAAATGAATCATCTTGTTTTGTCTTGCAAGGCTAGCCGTCCCAGCCGGCGACCCGCGCCAGCAGCCACCAGAAAGCCTTGCCTTTCTGGTAGCAGTTGAAGCAGTGGGAGTGGGCGCAGTCCACCGTAGGCGGACAATCGTGCGTGCCACACCAGTCGGAGCACCAGCTGCAGATGTCCGATTCATCGGGATAGTAGTTGCCGTCCGGATCGAAGCTTTCGATATCCGCGAAATCGAAGAGTAACTTGTCATTCTGATCGCAATAGGCACGGATCCGGTTGTTGTTGGCGTAGAGAGTACCGTCCGGGCCGGTGCCGTCCAGGTGGCCGGTCATGTAGATGAAGGTGATGCCGGGGTAGTCCTGTTCAAGACCAGCCATGGCGTGCAGGTAGATGTCGAGGCCCTCGGGGGTGTTGTCCGAGCAACCTCCACACCAGGACCAGATCACTACGTCGTAGTCGTCGGCATGGCTTTCCAGCAGGGACCGGGTTGTCTGCTCCCAGGTCAAGTCGCCGTTATGACCCAGGTCCCCGCTTACTTCGGTCACGTACGGCAGAGGGTACAGGGGCTCGCCGGTGGCCAGCATATTCAGGCCGGTCATCAGCTGGCTGCCGTGGGACGTGTGCCCGTAGTAGATGCGCAGGGCCTGCGCAGCGTCGATGGCCGACCGGGGAATGGTGTCAAAGGCCGCCGTGGCCACGAATCCGGCGGTCAAAACTGTCTCTTCGTTCCCGTTGGTGTCGCCGTTGTCGGGTTCGGCCGGATCGTCTGAGCCGCCGCATCCGATGACTGCGACAAGGAGCAGGCACAGAAGGGTCGATAGTACACCGGCATATCTCATGATAACTCCTTTAACAGCTCGACTTATCAGGGACAAAAGATCCACCTGCCGCTGAAGCAATATATATTCCAACTGTCCGAACCTATCTCCGCCCTACCTTCGCGATTGAACCATGACGAGTCGCCGGTTGCTTGACAATAGAAATCCAGTGAAGCTAGAATACGGCCATCGACCCGACGAAAGGGGGAAAAGTATGGAGGATGATATGCGGTTGAAATTATTGCCCTCGGCACGGAATTTTTTTCAATCAATACTGCCGGTAATGTTGATATTTTTGCTGGGGTCCGTAGCA
>CBDUYZ010000125.1:0-7324 GCA_965371575.1 uncultured bacterium | reverse complement strand
GCCCGGCGGGTCTTCACCTTGAAGCTGCCGAATCCGCGAAGTTCCACCTTGTCGCCGCGAACCA
The DNA here is from genome assembly GCA_965371575.1 of uncultured bacterium. Lineage (GTDB taxonomy): Bacteria > Krumholzibacteriota > Krumholzibacteriia > LZORAL124-64-63 > LZORAL124-64-63 > JAGLCY01. The sequence continues at coordinate 7,260 of CBDUYZ010000125.1, read as the reverse complement.
GGGCCTGACCGATGTTTTCCATGATCAAGTTGACGATGAGGCCCGTATCCTTCTTGCTGACACCTGTTTTACGGCAGATGATTTCGATGAGTTCGGCTTTGGTCATTCGTTGCTCCCTGATTCGCGCCACCCTGCCCGCCCGGTGGCTGCGGTGTTCTACCTTGTTTGTTTCTTGCAGGTTAAGCATTCAATTAATACCATGTTTTCCATATATTTCCAAGAAAAAAATGTTCCCCACCTTCTGCCGCGTGATTTCCGGCAGGACACTACAACACGGAGACCGTAGGTCATGCGACTATCAAGCCCGGACAGTGCAGAGAACATTTGCCCCTGATTCGCAACCGGCGTGCCACGTCACTCGTAAGGAAATTATGGTCGGGAAAATCATCAAACAAATATGGTAATATGCTGGAACCAAGTATCTTACAATCAGGCGAAAGCTCAGCTTATCGGGATGGATATATGGCCACACAGGGTTACGAACGCCCCTGCGGGGATGCAATCGGAAACAACCATCCCCCACGGGAAGGGCAAAATGCACCCGCAGCCCGGCCGCCCGAAATTCAGCTGCCCAGGGCAACGAACAAATCACCGTGGGCTGCGGTGAAGCGGCAACCGCGCCGGGCCATGACGGTGTCGGCGGTGGCCCGTGCACGTTCGACGGCATATCTCGGGCAACCGTCCTGGCCGCCCCACAGGAAGTTGCCGACGAACTTGGGCGACATGTCGGTCCCGAAGATGTTGCTGGCGAAACCAACGCAGGTTCCGGTATTGAACAAGGCGCCGATGGCTGTCTTGGCGTGGTCGCCCATCATCAGACCGACGAATCGTTTTCCAGTCGCCACGACCCCTGACCCCAGGTCGACCCTGATCTCTCCGTAGTTATTCTTCAGATCGCTGCAGGTCGTCATGGCGCCCAGATTGATCCATGAGCCCAGCACCGCGTGCCCGATGAATCCTGCGTGCTGCTTGTTGGCGAAATCCCCGAACGTGCTTTCCCCGATTTCACCGGCCAGCCGGTTGACGATTCCGAAGGAAGATTCCCCGAGAATGCGCGCGCCAGGTTTCACCAGCGAACCCGGCCCGATGTAAAGAGGTCCCTCCAGATAACATTGGGGCATGACCCGTACACCACGGTCCAGGATGACCGGCCCATGAGACGTATCGACGGCCGTACCCGGGGCCAGGTTCACGCCGTCACCGCAGAAAACCCGTTCGGGTGCGTCCACCTCGAGCCGGGCAAGAAGACCGGCGGGAATGCGCGTCGTGAGTTCTTCAACGGTGGTCTCACGTAGCCAGACGGGATCGGTGTGATCAGGCCCGGGAAAAATGCCGAAGGGCTCCCGGCGGAAGGACAAGCCCCCCTTGACAAAAGCCAGGTCTCCGGCCAGGGCGTCTTTGGTACAACCGACAATATCCCAGATCCACGCCGGGCCGGCATTCTGGCGTATCGCCAACTCTTCGAGTTTGACGGCCAAAGACAGTGCAGCGCCGGACGCCGTCGGATCCACAAGGACCTCTCCTCCGTCGCCCAAGCGCGAAGCGGTTCCGGCGGAAAGAAGATCTGTCCCCATCCAGGCCTGAGGTGTCTGCGCAGAATCCGTCCAGGCGCCCTGTCGGGCGTTTTTCTGCTCCCAGGCTTTCCAATCATCAGCCATCTGTACGGCCAGGTCACCGCGCACCAGGGCCGCAATCAGGCCCCACTCGTTGCGCCAGACGAAATCAGGACTGTCCGGAGCCAAATCGAGCAACCCGCGGATCAGGGAAAAGTCCGGGGCCAGCATTCCGTTGAGGAACAGGAACCTGCTGTGGCCATCGGCGGGGACCGCGAGGGATGCCGCACCCCATTCCCAGCCCGCAGCATTGTGGAGATTCGCCAGCATGGCGCGACCCAGCAGGACTCCCCCGCCCCGTCCGGAGGACAGGCTTACTCTCTCGCGGGTGTTGAACATCCCGCAGCGCAGTTCGAAAACAGGAGCGCTCCAGGCAAGGGGGCGCATCCGCGCCAGGTTATGATCTTCGAAAATGACCGGTATGATGTTCACATCATTCTCCTGCTCAATCCAACTGATCGGCGGGTGCGGTCGCCAGACGCCGGAATCCAGACTCTGTCGCACCCGGCGCAAATCCTTGCATCTTGAGAAGATGCCATATTTCCGGAGGGGTGTCTGCGGGAATCTAGCAGTCTGTTGAATCAGGCGGACCGGCGCCACCAACCCACCAGGATGAACCACATGAATCTCTTGACGGGCTCCAGCGTCGAATACATGACCGGCACCACCACAAGCGTCAGGAATGTGGCCACAGCCAGACCCCAGATAACCGCGACACCCATGGGCCCCCACCACTGGCTGGATTCTCCTCCGATAACAAGGGCCCGGCCGAGATTCCCGTGCACCAGGGCGTTGAAGTCGATCGCCAGACCGGTGGTCAATGGAATCAGCCCCAGGATGGTGGTCACGGCGGTCAGGATCACGGGCCTGAACCGGATAAGGCCGGCCCGGATGATGGCCTCGGTCTTGTCCATGCCGCGGTCACGCAGTTGGGTGATGTAGGTAAGCAGCACGATCGCATTGTTCACCACGATCCCAGCCAACGAAATTACGCCTACGCCCGTCATGATGATGCCGAAGGGCGTCCGGGTGATCATCAACCCGGCGAAGACCCCGATGAGAGACAGGATCACGCTGAACAAGATGACAACCGGCACCGTGACGGAACTGAACTGGCTGACAAGCACCACGAAGATGAGCATGAGGGCGATCATGAAGGCGTTGCTGAGGAAGTCCGAAGCCTCCTTCTGGTCCTCGCTTTCCCCCGTGTATTCCAGGGAATAGGCCTGCGGCAGCTTGTAGCCGGCAAGGGACTCCTGGACCTGGGCCAGCAGGACATTCCCGTTGAAGCCGGCGGCCACATCGGCGCTGACAGTCACGACACGGCGGGCGTCGATCCGGTGGATGGCCGCCAGACCGGTCCCGAACTCGATGCGGGCGAAGGCCGAAACGGGGATTGTCCGGCCCTCGTAGAACACCGTTGCGTTCTCCACGTCCTCTACCTTGCCCCGGAAGGGCTGCAGATACCGCACGACGATGTCGTACTCGTCCTCGCCCACACGATACTTGCCGGTTTCGGTGCCATGCAGTGCCGTGCGGATGGTGCCGGCGATGTCGAACGTCCGCAAACCGTAACGGCCCGCCTTTTCGACATCGGGAATTACCCGCAGTTCGGGCAGTGATCGATCGTAATTGTCGGTGATGTCCACCAGACCGGAAATGTTGCGGATACGGTCCTTGACGTCGGCCGCGATCCCGCCCAGGACGTTGAAATCATCCCCGGAAATCTCAATGTTGACCGGCGCGCCCGTGGGCGGTCCCTCAGCCATCTTCTGGACAGTGATCCGGGCACCGGTGAAATCTGTCAGCCGCTCCCGCAACTGATCCAACGACTTCTGGGACGACTGGCTGCGTTCGACCATGTCCACGAATTCGAGGGTCACGGAACCCTGGTGCGACGGATTGGCACCACCGGCGCCCTGCTGGGCGATGGGCGTTCCCACAGAGGTGGCGTAGGCCTTCAGGTCGGGGACCTTGGCCACCTGCTCCTCCACTACCTTCGCGTAGTGGTCGGTCATTTCGATCCGGGTTCCGCTGGGCGCATCGATATTAACGTTGGCGTACTTTGGCTCAGTGTCGGGAAACAGCTCCACGCCGGCGTTGAACTTTCCGAACAGGATGAACACCACGACCAGCACCAGATTCATGCCGAGTACCATGGGGAAACGGTGTGACAGTGCCCACTGGAGAACCGGCCGATACATACGCAGCCCCAGGGCGATAAACCTGTCCCCGAGAAGCAGGCTCTCGCCCTCACCGCGGGGCGCTCCCATGAAACGGGAGCACAGCACGGGATTGAATATCATCGCCACCAGGAGTGACGCCGCCAGGGTGATAACCACGGTGATGGGCAGGTATTTCATGAACTCGCCCATGATGCCGGGCCAGAAGGCCATGGGCGCAAAAGCGCAGATGGTGGTAAGTGTCGAGGCGATGACGGCCCCGGCCACCTGGGCAGTGCCGGACATGGCCGCCTCCTCCGAGGTCTGCCCACGGCCCCGGTGTCGATAGATGTTCTCCACGATCACAATGGCGTTGTCCACCAGCATGCCCAGGGAAAGGATGAGGCTGAACAGCACAACCATGTTCAGGGTGATGCCCAGGGCCGCCAGCACGATGAAACTGATCAGCATCGAGAACGGGATGGCTATGCCCACGAACAGGGCGTTACGGATTCCGAAGAAGGCCAGCAGCACGATCACCACCAGGGTCAGGCCGCTGAGGATATTGTTTTCCAGTTCGGACACCATCCGTCTTATCTCTACGGACTGGTCCGCCACGATGTTTACCTCCATGCCGGCCGGGAAGGTGGGCTTCAACCTTTCGACAGCCGCCAGGACCTGCTCGGAGATCTCGATGATGTTTTCTCCGCTGCGTTTCTTGACCACAAGGGTCACGGCGTCGCGGCCGCCCACGCGGCTGATCGTTTCACGATCCTTGACCCCGAAACTGACCGTGGCCACGTCGCGCACGTAGACCGGCGGATCGATGCCCGGGTTGATGACGAAGTCCAGGATCTCCTCCACTTTCTCGACCTCGCCCGGCACGCGAACCTGGTAGTCGTAGACCCCGAGTGACAGCTTGCCGCCGGGGATGGTGATGTTCTGCAGGGCCACCGCGTCCTGGACATCCAGCAGTGCGAGGTCGTAGTAGGCCAACTTTTCCGGGTCCACGTCCACCTGGACCTCGTTTTCGATTCCACCCACCAGGTCGACGCCCAGAATACCCCTGATCTGTTCCAGCTCTTCCTGGAGGTCCTCGCCCGTCTTCTTGAGCAGAAACAGGTCGATGTCACCGGCCAGGTTGATCTGCATGACCGGAAAGGCGTCGGCGGCGGAAACCTCCTGGACCACCAGGTCGTTGCGAGGGTCGGTGGGCAGATCGGGTTTGGCCAGTTCCACGCGGTCGCGGACGGACTGCAAGGCATCGCTCATGTCCACCTTGGATTCGAATTCCATGGTGATGACCGACATGCCGTAGGATGAGGAACTGGTCATCTCCTTCAGATCATCCACGCCCTTGAGCTGCTGTTCCAGCTTCCGCGTGACCAGGTTTTCCATGTCCTCCGGACTTGAGCCGGCATAGGGCGCCATGACCATGACAAAGGGGATCTTGACGTCGGGTGCGGATTCCCGTGGTAAGTTCACGTATGATCGTAATCCCAGCAGGGCGATGATGAACATAAAGGCGAAAATCATGGGATACCGCTGGATGGCGCCGTTGGTGATCCTCATTGTGAGCCCTCCACGCTGCCGCCGGACAGGGAACCACCTTGGGCTGCCTCTAGGTCCCGGATCCTGGCTCCGGCCCGGGCGCCCGCCACATTTGCCGGATCGTCAGGCATCGTCCCGTCCGAGGCGGTCGCGGTTTCGGTCACCCGGACCAGGCTGCCTTCACGCAGATCCCGATGCCCCCTGACCACCAAATGGTCGCCCGGCTCCAACCCCTTTCGTACAACCACCATGAGCCCCTGATCCGCACCCAGTTCCAGAAAGCGCAGGTCCGCGCGGTCATTATCGACAACGAAGGCCGTGGGCCCGACCCGGCCCAGCAGGACTGCGTCACGCGGAATGGCCACCACATGGGAAACCAGGTTCTTGCCGAGGCGGGCCCGCCCGATAACCCCGCTGTGGTACCTCAGATCGGGATTGGGAATCTCGATTTCCACCTTGAACTTTCCCGTCAACCGGTCTGCTTCGAAACCGATCCAGGAAACCGCTCCCGCAGCCGGTTCCCGGGTTTCCCCCAGCTGGATCGTTGCTTTTTCCCCCACCGTGACCCACTGGACCTGGGTGTCCGTCAGATATGCCTCGAGCTTCAGGGTGTAGGGGTCGAGGATGCGGGCCACACGCTGACCTGGACTGACCAGCTGACCGAGCTCCACGTATCTGTCGACCACCACACCGTCAAAGGGCGCCCGTATGCCGGCCCGGGCATACCGTTTTTGCAGGACCCCGGCCAGCGACTTCGCCTGGGCGTGGGTACTTTCCGCAGTCAACAGCTCGATCCGGCTCACCTTGCCGGCTCCGTGCAGTTGGCGGACCTTGTCCACGTTATAGGCCTGCATGGCCAGGGCGGCCTGCGCAGCCGCCAACTCGGCCTTGAGGATGTCACGTTCCAGCTCCAGAATGATCTTACCCTTGGCCACGGCTTCACCCTTGCCCACTGTAATGGCGACCACCAGGCCGCTTTCCTGGGCACTGAGGTCGGTACCCCGCACAGGGGCAACCGGCCCGGAGATCTCGAAAAATTCCGCCACTGATTCCTCGCCCAGGATCAGGATCCGGACATTGCGGGGAACTTCTCCGCTCGTCTCGTTTGAGGACTGCTCGCCGCAACCGGCAACCACTACACTGGCTACGATCACCCCGACCAGGGCCCACCGACTCATTTCCTTCATCGCCTCGCGTTTCATCGGGATACCTCCGCAACCAGACCGGGAATGCTGTTCAAGCGTACCAGCGGGCTGAAGCCGACCGCTCTTTTCAGGGAAGACGTCAGCACCAGGACTTCGTAGCGAGCGTCGATGACGTTGCTCCGCGCCTCGGCCCGGTTGGCTTCGGAAACCAGGACGTCCAGGTAATTGACCTTACCCATCTGCAACATCAGGAGACTTTCCCCGAGGACCTCTTCGCTGCGCTCCTGATTGAGGATCACCGCCGTGAGCACCTGGCGGGCCATGCGGAGGTTGGCCAGGATCTCCATGACCTCAACCTGGACCTCACGACGCCGGCCGGTCAGCTCCGCCTCCGAGCGCCGGATGCGGCCCTCGGTTTCGGCGACCTTGCCGCGGACCAGCATCCCGTCGAAAACAGGGATGTTCACCGCGACTGACGCGCGCCAGGAATCGTGCCCCTCGTCGAACACCGAGTCGATGGTCTTGCCCACGTATCCGTAGGAGCCGAACATGGTCAGATAGGGCCGGTTATCCGCGACCTGGGCCTGCCGGTTCTTGTGCAGTATATCGATGAACAGGGCGGTCGCTTCCAGTTCCGGTCGGATCTGGGCCAACTCCATGGCGCGACTTTCGTCCAGGGGATCTCTTTCCACAACCTGCTCGTTGGCAACTCTCAGGCCCGCCTCCGGGCGGCGTCCCATGATCGCGTTCAGCCTGCTGCCCTCGTTCCGCAAATTGGCCTGGGCGATG
>CBDUYZ010000124.1:0-7370 GCA_965371575.1 uncultured bacterium | reverse complement strand
CCGAACCCGGAGGGCTGGCGGCACTTGCGTCGCATCTCCTTGTCACTCGTCGTCGCGCCGATACGGCGTCCCCCTCAGGCCCGGCGCTTCTTCCGTGACTTGTCGTACCCATAGTACTTCTGGTCGTAATAGTAGGGCAGAACCTCGCCAAGATTGTTGACTACAACCCCCAGGATGTTCGCTCCGGCGCTGCGGAGGATTTCCACACCCCTCTTGCAGACATCCTTGGGGGTCTGCCCGGCCATCACCATGAACAGGCAGCCGTCAACCGCTTCCAGAAAGTGCAGGGGATCACTGACCGGCACCACGGGAGGCGAATCAAGCAGGATGATGTCGTAGGTCTTGTACATTTCCTCGATCTGATGACGGACCCGGTTTCCCCCGAACAGTCCGCTGGGATGACCATCGGTTGATCCGGCAGGCATGAAATCGAGATTTTTGATCCTGGTGGAACGGGCTGACTCGGCCACCGACGAATTCCCGTTCAGAAGGTTCGCGAAACCCGGGGAAACCTTGCTCTGGAACACCGTATGCTGGACGGGACGCCGTACGTCGGCGTCGAGCAGGAGAATCCGGTTGGGCAGATGGTAAGCCAGCACCAGAGCGAAGTGCAATGAAAAGAGACTCTTCCCTTCTCCGCGCTCGGCGCTGGTGATCATCAGGGACCGCTTGCGGTCAAAGTCGAGTTGCCGTCCCACCTGGATCATGATCCGGCGCAATTCGATGGCCATCGGGGATTCGATGTCGAACAGGTTCCCGACCCCGCCTTGTTTCGTCTTCTCCATTGCCATATCAACCTTTTCGTACATCCGGCCGCGCCGGGTTCGGTCACCGGGTCAACTGAGCCGGGGATAGATCACCAGGAATCCCACCGCGCCGAGGGCGAGAATCACCAGGACAATGACCGCCCAGCGCAGGACACGGATCTTCTTCTTCTTCTCGAAATGATCATCCTGAATGGTCGGTAGGGTTCCGATCACCTTCAACCCGAGGGTACGTTCGATCTGCTCGACCGTCGTGAAGGAACGGTCCATGAAGATGGCCAGCACGACCAGCCCGATGCCGATCCCCAGGGAGAGCAAGGCTCCGAGAGCCATCAGCTTCTTCTTGTCGGGTTCGACTGGAGTGCGGCTCAAGTGCGGCTTCTGGCGCACCTTGATCTGCATGCCGATCTCCGAGAGGCTGGCTTCGAGGTTCATGGTCTGCTGAGTGATCTCTCCCTCGAGGGTCTGGACCATCCCTCGGGCGCGGTCCACGTCGGCATGCAACTCGGCGATCCGCGCGGATTGTCCAGGCCGACTTGCGGCAAAGCGGCGGAACTCGTAGATCTTGTTGCCCAATAGATCAATCACACGTTTTTTGCCGGACCGGAACAGCGAAAAATAGATGTACTGGCTGACCTGGTTCCGCTCACGGCCGGCCAGGTTCGGCATGTTGACCGCGACGAGTTCCTCGATGCGCTGGTTCAGCCGAACCCGCAGCAGACCCAGCCTGGTTTCCAGATCGCTGCCGCTCCTGTCCACTTCTTCATACAGATTGAGCTTCAGCCCCAGGTCTTCCATCTCCGAAATCGTCGAGTGGATGGCGAGGTCGGCGTCGTAAGTGGTGACGCTGGGCGTCGAACCGATGATCCCGCGTACGATCCGGCCGTTTTCCGCCAGCTCGGTGGCATCCTGTCCCGCGTACCTTTCCTTGACCTCGGCCAGGTTTTTCTCCGCAGTACTCAGATTGCCCGCGTTGATGGGGTTGTCCACCAAGGCCGCCGAAACCTGATTGGTCTGGAAATCCAGCAACGCCGTTTCCGCATCCTTCAGGTCGGTCTTGTAGAAGTCCAGCTGCCGCTCCAGGAAATCACGGGTGGACGTGCTGGCAGCCATCTGGGAAACCCGGTACTCCTCCACGAAACGAGCCACGATGAAAGATGCAAGTTTATAGGCCTGCTCGGGATCGGGGTCCCGCACCGCGATGCGGAACAGGCGGTCACCGTCCCTCTTGATCTTGACGATGGACCGCAGGCGATTAATGGCCCGGCGCACGAGCTTGTCCTCCGATATGCCACTGGCCACTGAATCGAGAATTGACTCCCGCAGTGCGTCGTGGAGGCCCAGTTCCCGGACAACCAATTCCAGGAATTCGGGCGAAGTAAGCAACATGTTCATTTCGTGGTAGGCCGTGGCGTCGATGTTGCGGGCGCGGCCGTACCGCCGCGAGGGATCCTGGAGAAGACTGCTGTTCATCTTGGAGAATTTGATCAGCAACTGACCGGAGGACTGGTAGATGGGCGTCATGGTCCGTATGATCACGACGGCCATGGACAGGCACAGGATAGCCGGTATGAAAAACAACAGTTTGCGGCGCCAGAAGGCCCGCAGCAACGACATGGGGTCGAAGCCCGACCCAGCAGACTGGGAATCGTCCTGGAATGGGTCCATCGAGTCTGTATCTCCTTGTCGGTGTCGTTCGCGCCGCGTGATCGGTTTCCTGCACCACCATTTTCTGCCGGGAATTCCCCGTCTCCCCCACAACAATCGACCGATCGCCTGGTTCCCGCCAACTCCGCTGATACGCCCCGGATCTTCGCAGAGAGGTCCGGAGAATCAGCGCACCTTGATCCAGAAAGGCATCATGGCCACAGGGCGGCCATCCATCAACTCCACCGCCGCCAGCGTCCCGTCCTCGCGCAGGGCCTCGATGAGCAAAGGGACCGGAAGATGGGCCACCGCCTGACTGTCGGCCCCATGCCAATCCGCCAGCGAGCCCAAGAGGCGGGACATGCCCCCCCCCTCGCGCAGGGATTTAAGAATAATCCGTTCCATGAGGGAAAGATCCTCCCCGAAAGTCCGCAGCGTGACCTTTTCCGCAGGATCGATGCCCAGCATCCACTTGGCGGAATCCAGGGACCTGTGCAGGCCGCCGAGACCATCCACCAGACCCAGGTCCAGGGCCTGCCGGCCCGTCCAAACCCGCCCCTGAGCCACTTCATGAACGGCGTCCCTGGTCATCCCGCGGCCGGTGGCCACCTTGGCCAGGAAACGCTCGTAGAATTCATCCATCTGTCTCTGGAAAAGTTCGCGCTGGGCCGTGGTGAAGCCGCCCTCGTCACTGAACAGCAGAGCGTTGGCCCCGCGGGTGATGAATTCACGGTTCACCCCGATCTTCCGGTACATGCCGCTACGGTCCATCTTGCCGGCGTAGACCCCGATGGAACCGGTCAATGTACCCGGATCTGCGAAAATGGAATCCCCCAGACAGGACACGTAATAGCCCCCACTGGCGGCAAGGCCGCTCATCGAAACGATGACCGGTTTGTCCTCCCGGATTTTCTGGATCTCCCTCCAGATGAGGTCGCTGGCCAGAGCGCTGCCGCCGGGACTGTCCACGCGCAGAATCACCGCGTCGACGTCCTCGTCTTCGCCTACTGACTTCAGTTGCTCTACCACGGTCTCGCTACCTGCCAGTTTGCCCTGGAACTTGTCGTAGCGGCTGGCGCCCGGCATGATGACCCCGGTGATGAACACTACGGCCACTTCGTGTGCGGTTTTCCGGCGCTTGGGGCGGTCCAGGCTGTAGTCGGCCAAATAGGTTACATCTTCGTCGGGAAAGCGTTCGTCCATCATTTCTTCGAAATACATGACCGTGTCGGCGAGACCTGCGCGAACGGCGTCCCGTGAGCCATACATGCCCTGGTCGATCCAGCCGGTGACCACCTCGCGCTGAACGCCACGGGAAAAGGCCAGCATGTCCAGAAGGGCATCGTAGCGATCATCCACGAGGGAGGTGATCATTTCCCGGTTGGCGTCCGAAGCGGAGGACCGGGTCATGCGTTCGGGCGCTGACTTGTAGGCGCCAACGTGGACGAAGTCGGCCTTCATCCCCAGTTTGTCGAGGGTATCGCGGATGAAAGCCAGCTCGGCGCTGATGCCCAGTACCATCAGGGTGGCTTCGGGCGAAAGAACGATCCAGTCCGCGGCGGCAGCCAGGGCGTAGTCCCGGGTGCCGCCTCCATCCAGATAGGCGACCACGGGTTTGCCTTGGTCGTGGAAGTTCTGGATCGCTCCGCGGATCTCCTCGACCTTGGCCCAGTCTATCGTGGCCCCACGCATATCCAGCATCAGGCCGGTGATGCGGTCATCCTCGGCGGCGCGATACAGGGAAAACAGTACCTCGGGCAGGGTCAATTCCCCGCTGCTGAGGACCTGCCCCCAGAAGGAGCCGTCCCTTTCCTCGGGATAGTCGCCGCCCACCTCCCAGACCAACACGCCCCCGTCGATGCTCACTGCCTGTTCCAGATTGGACATCGTGAACCATAGCAGTCCGAAACCGCCGCCGATCAGGATGGCCACCAGTATGAATACGATCCAGAATTTCTTCATGGTCCTGCTTCCTCACCGCGGCAGAAAGCCGCCAAGGCACGCGCGGCACGATCAATCTTCCGGAAAACCGGGATGCCCGCTTTCTCGATGATCTGACACATGGGGTCGTAGATCTCTCCAGAATCGACCACCACCACTGCAGGTTTAGCCGAACCGGCGATTATGTCAACCATCAGGGAGGGTTGGGAGTCAGGGCCGAGGATATCCTCCCGGTGGGCGCCTGCCGGATCGGCCGGCAGGTTGTCCAGCGCCGGGGTGACCGGCACCGAAGACAGGATCGCCACATCCACCTCCGGACAGTCCAGAACGGCCCGGCAACTGGCGGCGAAAGCGACCGTCCCGGTCATGGGCGTGCAGTCGATGGGATTGCTGCGGTGTGCGAACGCGGGCAGGACCTCATCGAGCCTGGCCTGGGTCCCGGCATCGAAGGTCGCCAGTTCGAGTCCGTCGAACTGGTCCATCACGGTGGAGCATTCGAATCCGGCGTTGCTGATTACCCCGGTCCGGTTACCTGCCGCCGGTCGCCCAGCCAACAGGGTGAAGGCCTTCAAAAGATCCTCGAATTCGTCGAGGGAGCCGGCCACGGTGACGCCGACGCTCTCCAGGCAGGCCAGGGCGACGGCATAATCGCCCGCCAGGGAGGCCGTGTGGCTGGCGGCCGCCCGGGCGCCGAGAGCTGTCCTGCCCGCCTTGTAGACGATCACCCGTTTGCCCAGCCGGCGGGCCCTACGGGCCTGCACCAGGAACTTGGACCCGTCCCCCGGTCGAAACCCCTCCACGTAACAGGCAACCACGTCGATGGTGGAATCCCCATTGAAGTGTTCAAGGAAATCCCCCACCGTCAAATCCATCTGGTTGCCGAAACTGATACTTGCGGCGGGTTGAATGATCCCGTCGTAATTGCTGGCGAAAGTCACCAGATAGGCCCCGGACTGGCTGACGACGGCCAGGTTACCTCCAGCCCCTGGCCGGAAAGGAAGTTTGTAGGACGGCAGAAAGAAGGTGTTGTAACTATCCCGGCTGACAATGCCCAGGCAGTTCCCGCCCACCATGACGGGCCCGCCCCCGGGCCGGGCGTGAGCGCGCTCCAGGACATCCTCTATCTCCGCGGCCAGAGACGTCTTGCCGGTCTCGGCGAATCCCCCGGGGATCAGGATGATGGATTCCGCGCGGTCGTTCTCCACCAGGGCGGTGATGGCTTCCAACGCCCCTTCGGCTGGAATTGACACTACGGCCAGATCACATTTTTCCGGCAGTTCCCGCACTTCGGACACACAGGGCACACCGTCGATTTCCTTTTCCCGGTGGTGCACGACGTACAACCGGGCCGGGTCGAGGCCAGCGGATTCCTGCAGATTGGCGAGGATGATCCGGCCCGGGTTGACACCCTGGGCGCTGACACCCATCACCACGGCGCTGTGCGGCCTCAGCAACGTATCGATCCTGCCGAGCGGCCGCTGTCCACGGAGCCACTTGCGCCGTGAAACCAGGCCGACCCCGTCCAGGGCCGTCAGACGACCCCCGGCGGCGACCGCCGGGTTGATCTCCAGTTCCTCCACGGTCCACACGGACGAACCGGCGGGGCCGCAGTACAGACCCAGACCCGCGAGCGCCATGATAGCGTCGACCAGCGCCTCCACCTGGAAAGGTGCCTGTTCGTAGAGGCGGGAGGGTGCACACAGGATCTTGAGCAAAGGATGAGTCGACAGGGTTGAACGCACGGTTTCCCGGACCAGGTTTTCCGCAGGGAAGATGACCGTGCTTCGTCCCGTCTGGCCATACCATTCGGTCAGCGTACCCCCGATCCCCACCACGACACAGGGGCCGAAGGCCGGGTCCTGCTTCAGGCTGAGCAGAACTTCCTGGCCCGGACGGTTGGCCTGGTGGGGAATGAAGGCGCCGGCCAGGAAACCTTCCACCGGCAGGGAATCGCCTCCTCGGTCCAGGTCCTTCTTCATCCGGGCAGTCTCTTGGCGCAAAAGACCGCCGGGATCGGCCACGTCCGCCACGGCCAGGGCCCGGACGCCGCCCGCTTCGGTCTTGTGCAAAATCTCCCGGCCCACCACCTTCAGAAGGACCCGGCCCTGCGCCCCAGCCAGTTCCACACCGGCGGCCACCCACCTGGCGACCTCGGCCGGATTCGCGTCCACCGCCACGAACGTGGCGGGACACCGCTGGATTCCGAGCAGGTCGCAGAGTTCATATACTTCATATTCGTTGAGCCGGAGTCCCTGCTGCGGGTCATCCGATGCGGTTCGGCCGGCAACGATTCCCGCCAGATATTCATCGATATGAGCCATTTCGCCCACGCCCACCATCCTTGTTCAAGGCAGTCGTTATCCCTGTGTTCTGCAAAGATAGATTCGGCCCCACGGCAACCCAACAAAAAAAAGGCCCCCAACCGTGATGGTTGAGGGCCTTGAAGAATCCGGCGGTGTCCTACTCTCCCACAGGGGCAACCCTGCAGTACCATCGGCGCAACATGGTTTCACTACTGTGTTCGGAATGGAAACAGGTGGTTCCCACGCGCTATCGCCGCCGAAAAACTTGGCCGGACGGCACGGGCCCGTCTGGCGTTGTCCTTGGACAACTGAATATGGAGAGTAGCTTTGAGATTCATTCACTTGCCATGCCCCTTTTCATCCCGTAGGAGAAAAGGAGATGATTAAGCCGCACGGCTTATTAGTACCGCTCGGCTGAGCACATTACTGTGCTTACACCTGCGGCCTATCAACGAGGTCGTCTTCCTCGAGCCTTCAGGGACCGAAGTCCGGGAGATCTTATCTCAGGTGGGGCTTCACGCTTATATGCTTTCAGCGTTTATCCCTGCCGTACGTAGCTACCCAGCGATGCCTCTGGCGAGACAACTGGTACACTAGAGGTACGTCCATCCCGGTCCTCTCGTACTAGGGACAGGTTCCTTCAAATCTCCTACGCCCACGACAGATAGGGACCGAACTGTCTCACGACGTTCTAAACCCAGCTCGCGTACCACTT
>CBDUYZ010000123.1:0-7389 GCA_965371575.1 uncultured bacterium | reverse complement strand
ACCGGGCGGTTCGATTGTGAAATGCTCCACCGTACGCTCGTAGTTGACGTCCCAGTGGTGGGCGTGGTTGATCACGATGCCGCTGATCGCATAGACCAACGTCATGCCCACGGCCAGGAACCCGAGCTCCCGGTGGAGAGTCCGGCACCACTTCCGGAAGGTGAGCATGTCCATGCTATTTGGCGACGATGACGGCGCCCGTACCGCTGATCTGGTACAGGGTCATGCAGGTGGAAACTTCCTCTGCGTCGAATTCCCGGCCCGCCTTCCTGGCTTCGACGGCGCACACCTTCTTCGTCTGCTCCATGGTCAGCTCATTGGCCGTCCACACACCCTCGGCGACGACCATGTCCCCCACGATCTCCGCCGGGAACACGATCACCCCGTCCTTGACCTTCATCCGGACCGTCTGGCCTTCCTGGTCGCTGGCGATGTTTATCCAGCAACCCCGGTGGGCGCAGACACCGACGGCGGTGCCCTTGACGCGGACCGTCTTGCCGACCCAGGCGTCGGGGGCGGCCAACAGCTCACTGACGAGCATGGTGTCCGGAGCGGAGACGCCCTCGCCATAGACCTTTTCACCGGCACCGGCCAGAACAGTGCCGGCCGTCACCAGAACAACGACTGAAACCAAAAGAGAGGATACGAAACGCATGTCAGCCAACCTTTGCTGTGGGTGTGCGGATGCCGATTCCAGCGACAGGATATGATTCAACTCCGACCACAATGATATGAATACGCAACCGGGTTTTCAAGTACGGGAATGGGCCGCAAGGCGGGATTCCTGGAATTCCAGGAACATCAGGAATTTTTCCAGGATTCGCCACCCAGGACAAAGCGCAGTCCCGAGGCCAACCCGTTGCGCCAGTTCACCCAGTTATGTCCAGCCGGCCTCGTCAACAGACGTACTTCCGCGCCCGCGGCGGCCAGCGCGGCGGCCAGCCGCTCGTTGCTCGCCAGCAACCATTCTAGCTGTCCGCAGTCCAGATGCCATTGCAGACGCGTCGGGTCGCCCCGGCGCACCTCGTCGAGGAAGGATTCGTTCCCGGCGAAGGGGTTGTGCCGGTCCATGTCCGGGGAGAACAGGAAGGCGCCGGACTGGGCCACGACCTTCTGGAACAGGTCGGACCTTTCGAGCGCCAGCTGGGCGCTGAGCAGGCCGCCCAGGCTGGCCCCCCACAAGGTGCGGCGCGCGTCGCACCTTATCCTGTCTTCCACGCCGGGCAGCAATTCCTCGACGAGAAACCGCCGGTACGCCGGGTTGAAGGCGTATTCCCTGGTTCTATCGCGCGGCGGAACAAACACGAGGTGCGCGGGCGCGATTTCGCCGGCCGCCAGCAGGCGATCCATCACCTGGGGCACGCAGCCCCAACCGAAAAACGCCTTGCCGTCCTGGAACAGGATGATCGGCAGTTCAGCCTCAGCCCTGCCGGCCGGAGAGTAGATCAATATGCGGCGGGCCTGGTTCAGGATCTTCGATGCTATCTCCATGCGCAGCACCCGCCCCTGAGGCCGGATGTCAGCGGAGACCACCCAGGGATCGGGACCGTAGGCGGGGCCGCAGATGTTGCTGGCGAAATCAAACCAGGGGTTCAGGCGCGGGGTTTCGTTGCCGGGGTCGGGGCGACGTTCACCTGTGGCGTCCGTATAGCAATATTCGAAGTAGGCGTCGTCTGGAATATCGAAAGGAACCATCTCTTCGACCGGCACCGGGGCGCGCTGCCAGTCGGTCAGGTCGCTCTGCAGATGGGTGGCCCAGACCGGTGGTGTCAGGTCTATTCTCATTCAGAATCTCATTTTTCTCAGTCGGCGGGTTCGGACAATTTCGCCCTCTTGGCGGCTTTTTTCCGCTCGTTCTCGTCGAGAAAATTCTTGCGCAGACGAATGGACAGCGGGGTGACCTCGACGAACTCGTCCTGCTTCAGGTACTCCAGGGCCTCTTCCAGACTCATTTTCAAAGGTGGGGCGATCTTCATCTTCCGGTCGCTGCCCGAGGCGCGCATGTTCGACAATTGTTTGGCCTTCTGGGCGTTGACCACCAGGTCTTCGTCCTTGGTGTATTCCCCGATGATCTGACCGGTGTAGAGGTTTTCCCCCGGCTCGATGAAGAACACGCCGCGATCCTGGAGACCATCCAGGGCGAAGGCCACCGCCCTGCCCGGATGCATGGAGATGATGCTGCCGTTGGTACGTTCGGGGATCGAACCCTTGAAATATTCGTATTGATGGAAACGGTGGTGCATCACGATTTGACCGGCCGTGGCCCGCAGCATCTTGCTGCGGAAGCCGATCAGGCCGCGGCTGGGAATGTGGAACTCAAGGAAGGTCCGCTCTTCTTTCTGCACCATCTTGATCATCTCGCCCTTGCGGGTGGCGGCGTACTCGATAACCGTGCCCGCCAGGTCGTTCGGCACTTCCACGGAGAGGATCTCCACCGGCTCGGCCTTCCTGCCACCGATCTCCTTGAAGATCACCTGAGGCTGGCCGACCATGAACTCGAAGCCTTCGCGGCGCATGTTCTCCATCAGGATCGAGAGATGGAGAATGCCGCGGCCAGACACCTTGAAGCCGTCCCCGGCCTCCTCCACCTGCAGGGCCACATCGCGTTCAGCCCCGCGGAAGAGACGGTCGCGCACCTGGCGGCTGGTGACGAAATTACCTTCCTGTCCGTAACCCGGGCTGTCGTTGGGGCGGAAGTTCATGGACAGGGTGGGATCGTCGATATCGATGATCTGCAGGGGCTCGGGGTGTTCCGCATCCGCCAGGGTATCCCCGATGTCCACCTCTACGAGACCAACCACCGCACAGATATCCCCGCACTGCACCTCCTTGACCTCGCGGCGTCCCAGATTGTCGAACACGAAAAGCTGCCGGACCTGGGTCTTGACCTCGCTGCCGTCCCGCTTGCACAGCACCACCGGCTGCTTGACCTTCAAGGTGCCCCGCACGATACGCCCCACGCCGATGCGGCCCACGTAATCGCTGTGGTCCATGGCGGCGACCAGCATCTGCAGGGGTCCCTCCCTGACCTCGGGGGCCGGTACGTGGTTGATGATCATGTCCAGCAGCGGGGACAGATCCTTGCGCTCGTCCGCCAACTCGTTCACGGCCCAGCCGTCGCGGCCCGCGGCGTAGACCCCGCGGAAATCCAGCTGGTCATCGGTGGCCTCCAGCTCCAGAAACAGGTTGAAGATCTCGTCCAAAACCTCGTCGGGACGGGCGTTCTTGCGGTCCACCTTGTTGATCACGATCACCGGCTTGAGATTCAGCTTCATGGCCTTCTGCAGCACGAAGCGGGTCTGGGGCATCGGACCCTCGAAGGCGTCCACCAGCAGCAGCACGCCGTCAGCCATCTTCAGGACACGCTCCACCTCCCCGCCGAAATCCGCATGTCCCGGCGTGTCGACCAGGTTGATGCGGGTGCCTTTGTAAGTGACCGCGAAATTCTTCGAGGTGATGGTGATGCCGCGCTCGCGCTCGAGGTCATTCGAGTCCATGATCCGTTCCTGGACCTTCTGGTCCGTGCGGAACACGTCGCACTGGCGCAGAATCTGGTCCACGAGAGTGGTCTTCCCGTGGTCGACGTGGGCGATGATGGCAACGTTTCTGATTTGCATTCGCAGTTCCTTGACGCAAGAAAAATAGCCGGGTTGGCGGCCATAGAATAATCATCGCTGGGTAATGGGCAAACTTTTGAATTCTTGATCAATCTTAATTCATTAGGGCAATAAATAAAAGGGAGAGCGTCATGAACGCCCCCCCAGTGCTGGTGCAGGCTGTTTTAGTGCGCGGTTTCTCAAAATTATTGTAACAAGATGTTGCACACATTAAAGAGCCGACCAGCATGAGTCATTATACAGTATTTGGGCGATCTCGGCAAGAGCAACCGACCTTGCATCCAGCAACGCAGCCAGGTCAATCCGGGTTCCGGGGCCACATCTGGGGCAGGTGGAATTCGTCCAGGAAACCGCCTTCGTCGGCTTTCTCCCGGTACCGCGAACCGACGATTAGGTGGACGCCGCCGGGAATGATCTCGGCCTCCAGGGGGGTCAGTCCCATGTCTTCACCGTCGACCTGCACCGGCACCGGCGGATCGGTGGCGATCACCACCTTGCGCGCCTGGAAATGATGGAGCCTTCTGGTCGGCTTGTAACGCCAAGTCAGCATGCGGAACAGGACAACGATCAGATCCCACAGGGAGCGGCTGGAAACCACCGTCAGATCAAACAGGCCGTCGTGGGCGCTGGTGTCGGGCGTCACCTTCAGGTTGATGTCCCCGATCTTGCCGATGTTCGACAGCAGGATGGTGTTCCCCACGAACTCGTGCACCTTCTCGTTTTCGTCCTCGATGAAGATGCTGGCTTCACCCAGTTTCAGGGTGTTGCGGATCCCGGCGGCGATGTAGGTGAAAATACCGAACAGGTTCTTCAGGCGGCTGGGCGAGTCCTGGATAATCCGGGCCGGATAGCCTATCGCGGCCATCAGCAGGAAATGGCGGTCCAACTGGGGCAGGTAGCCCACGTCGAAGGGCACGATCCGGCCAGCCTGGATATTCCCCGCGGCCATGCCCGGGAACCAGGGCAGCGACAGGGCGATCGCCACCACGTTGGCCGTGCCCACCGGGACTATGGCGATGGCCACCTTTTTCTCGGACCGGGCCTGACCCGACACGATTTCACTGACGGTGCCGTCACCCCCGATGCCCACGATGAGATCGAAAGGGTCCCCGTCACCCTCGCGGCCCGCGTCTTCCGACCAGCGTTTGGCGTCACCCTCCCCGCTGGTCACCCGAACCGAACAGACGACCCCGCGCGACTCCAGGGAATCGCGCAGCTGGTGTCCGAGACGCAGGCCCCGGGCAAGGCCGGACACCGGATTGACGATCAACAGGGCTCGCTCATAAGTGGCCATGTACATCCCGGTCCCCGGGGTTGCAGCCCCGCATCAAGAGATCTCTCCAATACCGTGATTTTTCAGGATTATAAAGAATCCGGCCGGTGAATCAACCCTCGCTTGGGTTTTCTTCAGGTCCCCTCGGTGGGCTGCAGTTCCCGGTCGTGGGTGCCGAGCCAGGACCGGATCTTGACCGTTTCCCCGGGCCCGACCTTTACCTCGTCGAGGGATTCCTTGTTCAGATGGATCTTCCACGAACCCAACCACTCATTGTCCTGATAGGCGATGGCCATCACCAGCCGCTCTTCCACGAAATCGGAGATGAACTGCAGGGCTTCTGCGTAGAAATTGCCGCTGGCCGGTTCCCCGCTCGTGCCGAAGCGGGTATGGAAGTTCTCCCCGAAACCCACGGAGATCTCCCATTCGCTGGTCGTGATGAAAAGCCCGTGGGTTGAACCATCCACCGGCCGGGGCACCTCGACCAGCAAGGCCTCCTTTTCGAAATCCTCGTAGGGATCGAAGCGGGCGTACTGGAGCCATTCGGGCCAGCGCTTGAAAAGCTGGGTGGCGAACTGGCGGGAGTGGTCGTTCAGACGGTCGAGATCGATCATGCCAACTCCACGGCCCACCCCGGGCGGGCCCGCAAGACGGTTTATCTGATGGTCAGGGGTATATCAGGATAACCCTAGGAACGGGAATCGTCAATTCGTCCGGCACCCTCGCTGCGGTGATTTAAATAACCCGGGTTCGGCAGCGGGCCGGGTCGCCGCCCGTAGAGAAGGTCGTCCATCCTGAGGGCGAAATGCCGGAACACCCAGGACCTCTTCAAGCCCCATCTGACGAGGTTGTGCAGCAGACTGTCCGGGTGGGAATACGGGCAGACCTTGACGCACTGGCCGCAATCCGTACCCACGGTGCACCAGTAGGCGTAGCAGGCCTCCTGGTCGATGCGCCAGCGCCGGACACCGTCGATGGCGGCGGGATCCCCGGCGGGTATGGCCTTGGGCGGACAGATGTCGGCGCATTTTTTACAGATACCGCAGAAGTGGAGCACGGTGGGATCGAAGTTCCGCCGGTCCATGTCCAGAGGCAGGTCTGTGGTCACCACGGCGATCCTGACGCGCGGCCCCAAGGCCGGGGTCATGAGCAGGCCCATGCGCCCGATCTCCCCCAGGCCCGCGTCCCGGGCCACGAGAGGGCAGATTACCTTGTAGTTGGCATCGATGTGGGCCTCGGCTGCCCAGCCCAGCCTCCGGATGAAGGCCGCGATCTGCACGGCGATGGCGCCGGCGGCCAGATACTGCTGGGCCGATTCCATGATGGTCGGACCATGCGGGGAGGTCCCCAGGTTGCCGTGATCCATTTCCACCGTAATGGCCACCGCAAAGCGGTGGCCTCCCGCCCCGTGCAGGTCGATTTCTTCACCGCAGTGGGGACCGCGGCCCTTGACGGAGTAGACATGATGGTCCCGCAGAGTCGTCACCCCGCAGGCGACCGCCCCCAGTTTACGGGCCCAGCCCCTGAGGAAGCGTGTGACCTCGCGCTGGTCGACAGGAACCCGCTCCGGAGCGGACGGCCCCTCGACCAGGGCGGCGAGTTTCTCGACGGTGTCAAAACTGGCCCCGGCCGCGGCGAAGGACAGGGGTTCATACCTGAGGGAATCGGGGGACAGCAGACCCGGCAGGGCACGGAACCTGTCGTCCGAGGCGCGGTGTTCCGGATACTCGCGGTAATACTCGTCGAACCGGGCGTCGCCGGGATCGAGGGCCGCGCGGGAAAACATGATCGTCCGTTCATCCAGGCGGACAGTGGCTGCCGGATCGTCGATACCCCTGGGCCTGCCGGTGGGAATCAGGAGCAGGACGGCCACAGCCAGGGACAGACCCAGCAGAGCCAGGCCGGCGACCTCGCCGCCGGGAATGGCCACCCAGGCCAGGACCAGGTACGGCAGAGGAGCCAGAACCACAAGCAGCAGGGATCGCCGGGCGGCGGTCTCCTCCCGCTCAAGGCGGGAGACGACATGCACCCACAGGAAAAGAAGGAAAAGGGCGAAACCACAAGCCGTCAGGGCAAGCGGCAAGGCGGCGAGCGGGATCAAGTGCCGGAGACCTGGAGTTTCTGGGACAACTTCTTCCTTTGCACTTCCAGAACGAACTGCCGGATGAAATCGAGGTTGGCCCGGTCGCCCTCGGGAAAGACCAGGAATTCGATGCCGATTTCGTCCTGCCACTGGTCCCCGTCCGCCAGACCAGACGTCGAGCGACGGATGACGCCCATGACCTGGAGCGGCTCATCCTTGTCGGGGAAGTACATGCGACAGACGACCCGGCCGTCCTTGTGGAAACACGAACAGAGCTGCGAGTGGTCGGCAATGATGCGTGCGCCCGAGAAACTGAGATCGGCCAACCGGCCGGTGATTACCTCGGGGACGA
Source organism: uncultured bacterium (assembly GCA_965371575.1). GTDB lineage: Bacteria > Krumholzibacteriota > Krumholzibacteriia > LZORAL124-64-63 > LZORAL124-64-63 > JAGLCY01. The sequence continues at coordinate 64 of CBDUYZ010000123.1, read as the reverse complement.
ATTCACCGGTGGGCCGCGGGAAGGCTTCCTCGTGCAGGGGGACCGCCTCGATCTCCACCCTGAC
>CBDUYZ010000122.1:0-7444 GCA_965371575.1 uncultured bacterium | reverse complement strand
AGGCGATTCATGAATGATCCGGGTTAGGATCAACCGGTTCGCACAATTCCGGAATCCGCTGATTACAGCAAAGGGGATGCCTGGACTTTGAACAACCCCAAATATCGAGATTGGAGCCGGTTGAATGGACAGGAAAATGGATCTGCGGGCGCTTTTCGTGGTGGTGTTTATCCTCCTGGCGGGTCTGCTGCCGGTACCGAACAAGTCCGACGCCATGGTGCCGGAGGATATACTGACCATGAAGACCGTGGCCCTGGATGATCTTTCCCCCGACGGCCGATACCTGCTATACGGCATCACTGTCTGGGATCCGGGAATCGAACAACGACGGACTACCCTGTACCGCCGCGATCTGGAGACAGGCCGCGACCTGCTGATGTTCACCCCGGAGGACCGCTCCCGGGGGGCGGTCTGGCGGCCGGACGGCAAGGCTATCGCCTACCGGCACACGACCGACGAGGGAACCGAGATCTGGCTCATGGACGCCGACGGGGCTTCTCGCAGGAGGATCAGCGCGGGCGCAGGCGAGTTCGGCGCTTTGATCTGGGCGCCCGACGGGTCGGGCCTGGCCTGGGTCCGGTCCACGGGAGTCGGCACCTACGAAGGCGTGCCCGGCAGTTACGTGGTCGCCGACGGGATCGGCTACCGGCACCTCGGCCAGGGTTACCGGGAGGGTCGGCTGCGGCAGCTGTTCGTCATGGATCTGGCCAATGGCGAGCCCAGGCGTCTCATCGACGCGGAACTCGATGTCCGCACCGTCGACTGGTCCCCCGACAGCCGCCACCTGGTGGTCGAGGCCAAGGCCCGGGCCGATCTGGGCTGGAATCTGAACTCCGACCTGTGGATCGTCGCCCGCCAGGGCGGCCGGCTTCGGCGCCTGACTGAAAACCCGGGCGCGGACCGCAATCCCCGCTGGTACGCCAAGGGCTCCATCGCCTACATACGCACCCTCGATCCTCTCTGGGAAAGCGCGCCCACCGAGGTCGCGGTCCTGACGCCCGCCGACGGCGACACCGGGAAAATGAAGATCCACGGCGCAGGCTTGGACCGCCTGTTCTTCCAGTATGTCGAAGCGGACGGAAGTTTCTACGTCCTTGGCGCCAATCGCGGCTGCTTGGATCTGTACCGACTGGACGGCGCCAATCACGAGCAGCTCACCGACTGGGGGCACGATTTCTGGGATGTGAGGATCGCCGGCAGCCGGGTGGTGCTGTCCGGGTCGGGCCATACCCTGCCGGGCGCCATTTTCACGGTGGACCTGGCCGAGAAGATCAAGGGCCCCCACCACCCGCGGATCGAGATCGATCCCAACTCGGAATGGCGCGGCAAGGTGGGACTGTTCGAGCCCGAGCCCTTCACCGTGGAAGTGGATGGCCGGTCCATCGAGGGCTGGTTCTTCAAACCCGAACATCTCGATGACGGCCATAAGGTGCCCGTGGTGTTGAGTATTCACGGAGGGCCCGAGTGGATGTACGGCGGCTACTTCCTGCCGGAATTCCACATCCTGCCGCACTTCGGCTACGGGGTGGTGATGGCCAACCCCACCGGCAGCATGGGCTACGGCGCCGATTTCCGCAGGGGGGTGCGGGGTGACTGGGTCGATCGTCCGGGCCGCGAACTGATGGCCTGCCTCGACCGGGCCGTTGCCGAAGGCTGGGCTGATCCCGACCGCCTGGCCGTGATGGGCGGCAGCTATGGCGGCCACCTCGGGGCCGCGCTGACCACCCAATCGGACCGTTTCCGCGCCGCCGCCGTGGACCGCATGTATCCGGAGCTCATCACCTTCTGGGGTACGACCGACGAGAAATGGTTTCCCGAATGGGAGTTCATGGGCAAGCCCTGGGAGCCTGCCGCCCGCAAGGTCTACCTCCGCAATTCGCCCTTCGAGCGGGTCGACCGGGTCAACACTCCGACCTTGATCAGCCAGGGTATGCTTGATTACCGTTGCCTGATCGCCGGCGGCGAGATCTGGTTCTCGGCCCTTCAGTCCCGTGGGGTGCCGGCCAGGTTCATCCGCTTCGAGAACGAGGGTCACGGTATACGCCATCCGGAGGACCGGGTCTTCTACTATAACCAGCTCCTGGACTGGTTCGATGAACACGTCCTGGGCCGCAACGGTGTCGCCGAAGAAAACATGGAAACCGATATCGATGAATGACACCCCACTCGTAACCGCAACCCCCGCCAAGAGGGCCAGCCTGTGGTTGTTGGCCGCCGCCATGGTGTTCATCATCGGTCTGAAATCGCACGGGGGGCCCGTTGCTGCGGTGCCTTGGCACTTCTTCGGGTGGCCGCTCATGGCTGCCGGGATGGCCGTCGCCTGGCGCTGGGAAAGATCCAATACCTGGTGGAAGACCACCGTTGTTTTGGCCTATCTCGTGGTGGTTCTTTTCTTCACGCGGATCGACGGCGACACCGGCGATGCGCACGTGCTCGAACTGGCCCTCGCCCTGGGTGTGGGGATATTGCTGATCCCCGCGTTGATGGCGAAATACTGGATCGGCCACGCTCTGGACTACAGCTGGTTCCAGGGCCGCTGGTCGCCGAAGATGTGGCTGTGGCTGCCCCTGGGTTTCGTGCTGGCCTTCGGGTTCATGTGGCTGTACTTCAACATCCTGACGCCCACCCTGCATCACAGCTGGCCGCTACCGCTGGAGGGTCCCCGGACCGCAGCCCTGTGGCGCCTGTTCTGGGGCTGCAACTTCATCGGCGTGTGGGACGAACTCGCCTTCATCAACCTGGTGTTCGTGTTACTTGCCCGTCACTTTCGCTTCGGGGAAGCCAACCTCGCCCAGGCTGTTTTTTTCACCAGCTTTCTGCACGAGATGGCCTTCGTCGGCTGGGGACCGGTGGTCATCTACCTGTTCGCCCTGACCCAGGGCTTCACCTACAGCAAGACCGGTTCCCTGTTCTATATCGTGATACTGCATCTGATGATCGATTCGATTCTTTTCTATATGATTGCTAATCAGTGGTACGTTGGGTGGGGATGGCATCCGTGGTAGAGGGGCATCTCTCCCCTTGCCCTGCTTAGCATTCCTGGTTGAAGGACCCCGTAGATTTTGAGTTGTGGTTGTGTCATGATGCGCCGTGCAAGGGGAGAGATGCCCCTCTACCACGGATGCCATCTCCACCCAAAGCACAACCGAATGCCAAGAGGTAGAGGAGACCACCTGGAGGTGGGATGAAAGTTGGTGGACTGGCAGGAATGGTTTTGATGTTGGCGGCCACGGGGGTGGTTGGGGCGGAGCCCTGGACCGAGTTGGAGCCGGGACTCGAACTGGCCCGCTTTAATTCCAGATCCCGGCAGAGCGCGCCCTGGGGGGACCTTGTGGTGTTGCGGGTGGATCCCGCGGTGTGGGACCTGGAGATTGTAGCGGCCTCCCTTCTTGAAGACGATCGAAACCGGGATATCCGGGAATGGTCGGAGGATTTTGATCTGATCGCCGCGATCAACGCCGGCATGTACCAGGCGGACAAGAAGACCCATGTGGGCTTCTGCCTGGTGGATGGCGAGGTCATCAGCCGGTATCCCAACAAGTACCGTTCGGCAGCCGCCTTCGATCCGGTGGATGATGAAGATCCACCCTTCCGGATCTTTGACCTGGACGAGGTTTCGCTGGAGGAAATCAAGCAGCGTTACCATAACGTCGTCCAGAATCTGCGGCTGATCAAACGGTCGGGGAAAAATCGGTGGGAGCAGTCGAATGATCGTTGGCGGGAAGCCGCCCTGGGCGAAGACAGCCGCGGCCGGGCCCTGCTGATCTCCTGCCGCAAGTCCTGGTCGATGCATGACTTCAACGAGATTTTGCTGGAACTGCCTCTGGACCTGGAATGCGCCCAGCATCTGGAGGGAAGCGGGACGGCCCGCTTTTGGCTGCGCCATCCCGCTCTGGGAGAATGGAAGGAACCGGGTTATCCCGGGCCGGATCTGCCGATCATTCTGGGGGTGACGCGGCGGCCGGCCGTTTCGGGGGCGGAATGATCCGGATCAACGAACGATGACCACCCGCTCGGTCAGGGTTTCCCTTCCAGCCTTCAAGCGGATGAAGTAAACCCCGCTGGCGACGGACTGGCCGCGGTTGTTCCGGCCGTCCCAGACCAGCACCCGGGTGCCGCCGGCCATGCTGCCGGTGAAAAGCTGCCGGACGCGCGCGCCGCGGGCGTCATGGATGTTCACCGAAACGTCGGCCTGACCGGGCAGGCTCAGCTCCAGCCGTGATTCTGATCCGGTCACATTGCCGAGGACCCGCAGGCGTGGCCTTCCGATCACCACATCATCCACCGCACTGGCCCCGTTGACTATGAATCCGACGGGTTGGCTGAGCGCCGTCCGCTGGACGCCGTCGCCGGCCCAGGCCCGCCACCAGTAGTCGCCGTCGGCAAGGGCGGGAGCGGTCCACGAGGTCTCAATCCCGGCTTCGGGAATGTCGGCCACGCTCGCGGCCGAATCGGTGCACAGCTCGTCGGCATAGATCCGGAAGCCGTAGAGCACGGCTTCGGTGAAGCCCTTCGCACCGGCGGTGACGGTCAAAGTCGGCGTGGAACCGACCGATTGTCCCTCACCCGGAGAAACGGGCAGCGGCGGGGCCAGGGCGAGACCCTGAGGGGGATTGCCGGTCAGGACCACGTCGTCGATGTACCATCCGTCGTCGGTTATGAAGACGTCAGTCTCCATTACGAACCGGAGGGTGATGTCCTGGCCCGCGAAGAACGACAGGTCCAGGTCGACTTGCTGCCAGGTCTGGTTGCCCGTGTAGGTTCCGAGCGTGGTCCAGGCCCCGCCGTCGGCGGAAATCTGCACCTTTCCAAAGTCGTAGCCCAGCTCGATGCTGTGGTTGTGCCAGAAACTCAATCCCGTCGCCAGGAAGACGCCGTTCAAGGTGGCGGAGGTGGTGGATTGGTCGGGATATTCCCCGCTCGGTGAATCGGTCAAGCTGATCACGGGGGAGTGGTAGTTGCCTCCGGTCAAACCCCATTGCCCGGTGGTCGTCCAGTCGACCAGCCCGTTTTCCATGTCGTCGCTGAACAGCACCACCGGCGATCCCACCGTGAAATTCAGCGGGTAATCCAGATCCCCCTCCGGCATGTGCACCGTCACGGTGAAGGTTACCAGATGTCCGTTGGGACAGGCGGGATCCACCGTCACGGGGATAGGATCGTCCGCCAGGGTGGTCGAGGACATCGTACCCAGGCTGCCGATGGTGCGGCTGGCAGCCCCGAACTGGACCCAGGGATCGTCGGTCCTGAGGGTGAGGTCCAGGCCGGAGACTCCGTCGAAAGCGGACTGATTCTCGATGGTGAAGTCAAGGTCGCCGCTCTGGCCCGGTTCGATGCTCTTGGTCCCGGTGGTCACTATCGGAGAATGGACGGTGGCGAAGGCGCCCGCGACGCGCATCAGGTAGATGTGGGGCCAGATATTCTCCAGGAACAGGGGCTCGCGTCGGCTCTCGTCCGGCCAGAAGCCGTCGCTGCTGCTGCCGATCTCGTTGCTGAAGGAGAAGATCGTCGCATGCTCGGTCTGGGCGCCGTAGGCCCAGTCGATGGTTCCGCCGTTGACCGGGTAGTTGATGGCCGCGCTTGGCTGGCCGGGCGTGTATCCGTTGAACTTCGTCATCTCCGCGGCCATGTGATTCAAGATTGTTCCGTCAGGAGTCGGGGTGGGGACATAGCCCCAGGGAATCAGGGTCAGGTTGCCGTAGGTGTGGATCGTGTCGTGGGTGCGGATGTCGCGGCCGTTGATGAAGTTCATCACGGCCTGGGCTTCGAGTTCACTGCCCGCCGACGGCCCGCGATAGACTTCACTGTCAGTGTCGGGACTGCTGCCGATGTCGTCGTAGCCCCACATGTAGGGATAGTTGCGGTTGGGGTCGACGCCGTAGGTGCCGTCCCCGTTGTCGCGCCGGTTCTTGCGCCACATGCCGCCGCCGCTGGGCCTGTCGACCTCGTTGTAGACCGATCCGTCGGGATTGACGACGGGAATGACGTACAACTCGCGGTTGTCCACCAGCCAGGTGATCTCGGAATCGGTCTCGTAGCTCTGGACCAGGTATTCGGCGAACATGATGGTGAATTCCGACGACATGATCTCGCGCGCATGATGCATGGCGTCTATCAGTACTTCGGGTTCGTTTTCGTCGATGTCGGGATTGTCCGAAATCCGGAAGCACCAGATGTCCCGGCCCTCAAGTGTCTGGCCGATCGACCATTTCTGGCTGACCACGTCCGGATACAAAAGCCGCAGACTGTCCACGAAGGCGATGGTCTCGCTCCAGGTGTGATAGACCCCGTAGTCGCCCTTCTTGTCGGCGAAGGCGTTGGCCGTTTCCATGTCGTCCTGCAGGACGTCCACCCGCAGCCCTGCCTGGCGCAGGAAATCCAGATCGCCCGGCTTGGCGGCGATGTGGGCCAAGACGCCGGGCTTGACATACAGGACATCCAGGCGGCCCCGGTTGAGCCGGATAAATTCGGCGTCACTGGGCGTGTCGAGGTAGACCTGCACCAGGGCGTGATGTGGTTCGGCGCCGTAGGCCGGAATGGCCGGATTGCCAGGAATGACCGGCAGGGCCAGGCCGAGAAGCATCAGGAACAGGACGGCCGAAATTCGGGAAGTCGACATGATAAAATCTCCAGTGAGCAGGGCTGATTATTGAATCACGGCTACTATTCTACAGGATTTCCGTCCTTGATTGGTCAAAAAAACACCGGACCCCCTCGGGTGGGGGTCCGGAAGTTTTCAGCCGGCAAATCAAGCTATCGGACTACCTGACCTTGTCGACCGCGGCGCAGGTCTTCTTGACCGCGTTGATCGAAACGCGCAGGGCCTTCTTCTCGTCGGGCGTCAGCTTGATCTTGACGATCTCCTCGATGCCGTTCTTGCCCAGGATGACGGGTACGCCGAGGAACAGGCCCTTGACTCCGTATTCACCCTTCAGGTAGGCGGCCGCGGGGATGATCTTGCGCTTGTCGAAAGCGATGGCTTCGACCATCTCCAGGGCGCTGATCGCCGGGCTGACGAAAGCCGAGCCGCTGCCCAGCAGGCCGACCACTTCACCGCCGGCGGCGCGGGTGCGTTTTTCGATCTGGGCCAGCGCGGTCTTGCTGACGAACTGGTCCACAGGCAGACCGTAGATCCGGCAGGCACTGCGGATGGGCACCATGGTGTCGCCGTGCCCGCCAAGTACGACCGCTTCGACATTTTCGACCGACAGGTTCGCTTCCTTGGCCACGAAGTACTTGTAGCGGGAGGAGTCCAGGACGCCGGCCATGCCCATGATCCTGTTGGGTTTGCAGCGCAGCTTCTTGAACAGGCGGTAGACGATGGCGTCCAGGGGGTTGGCGATGGAGATCACGAACGCGCCCGGGGCGTATTTCTTGATGCCGGCGGCCACGAAGTCGGTGATCTTCAGGTTGGTGGCCAGCAGTTCCTCGCGCGAGGGGAAGG
>CBDUYZ010000121.1:0-7479 GCA_965371575.1 uncultured bacterium | reverse complement strand
GCAACGGAGCGGCGCTGTACCGGGGCGGGATGTCCAACATTTTCAATCCGGCCTTCCTGGCCGTGGAAACCTCTAACCGTCTGGACGCGGGTCTGTCCCTGGACCAGGAACACGAGGACAGGTTCCAGCCCCTGTTCGACACCTTCGACAACATAGTGGCCGACGTCGCCATCGCCAGCAACCGGCACCATTACTGGCAAACTGGCTTCGGGTTGGTTCTTCACGATCCCGCCGCGGGGCTTCCCATATCCATCGGGTTGTCCCTGGCCGATCGGTATCCTTATTCCTATACCTTCGATGAGGAAGTGCGTGATCCTGATTTCCAGTCCAACCCGCGGGACAGCATCATCGAGGAGCGGACGCGCAAGGTCACCGGCACCCTGCGGAATTTCTCCCTGGGCATGGGCGCCGACTTGATGGACTGGCTGTCCGTCGGCGGGGCCGTCCACTACGCGTTCGGCACGCGGACCGAGACTATTCATCGACGGATGTACACGGGCGACCAGGACGGGATCGACGGTAAGTACGAACAGGACATGACCGGAGTCAACTTCACAGTCGGCCTGCGGGCCAAGGTTTCCGAAAGGGTGGAGATCGGCCTGGCCTACGAGAACGCCCTCACCGCCAGCGGCACAGGCGATCTGAGTTACCACGAAGCCTGGGACGACACTTCCCAGAACGTGGATATCGAGGACACCTTCGAGAACGCCTATTACCGGTATCCCGAGATCTACCGGGCCGGATTCACCTTCTTCCCGCAGACTGATCCCAGTACGGTCTTCACTGCTGAATTGGAATACATCGACTGGAATGAATTCGAGGACAGCCAGAGTCCGGTCACCAATGAGACGGACAAACTCGAGAAGACGGTGGACGTCCGTGTCGGCCTGGAGCACACGTTCTACAACGGTGTTCCCTTGCGGTTCGGTTTCCGTCACTTCAACAGCTACCTGGACAAGGATGCGGGCTCGACGGTCTTCACCGGGGGAACCGGGATGCCCATCGGGAGCGGATTGGTGTCCGTTTCGGTGGAAATCATAAAAATCACCAGTTTCCAGGAACACCAGTTTCCCTATCCGGTAGATCCGGACAATCCGGACAGATTCCCGACCGCGGAAGAAGCACGGGTCGAGGACACCCGTTTCCGGATCGCCGTGGGCTACACGGTCAACTGGTAGATTTGCCGTCGCCCTCGGCGGACGGCTCCGAAGATGGCCGGTGTTCCGGCCGGAAGTGAGTTTGAAATGAAGCAGCTACGCGGCGTCATGCCATTGATGATATGTGTGATCCTCGGGGTCGTGGCTTTGGCCGCCAACGCCGGCGGCCAGGATTCCGACCGCCAGGACTCCGACGACGGCCTCCTGCGCCTGCACCTGATATGGACCAACGATGTGCACGGCTATATCGCGCCCGAGCCGGCCACGTTCATGAATCCCGCGTTCCCGCCGCCGCTGGGTGGGGGGGCGTCGGCCGCCAACTACATCAAGGAAGTCCGGGCCAAGGCCGCGGCCGCGGGCGAGGAAGTCCTGCTGGTGGACGTGGGGGATATGTTCCAGGGCACGCCCATCGGCAACCAGACCGAGGGCGAAGCGGTCATCAAGTATTTCAACGCCATCGGTTACCAATTCGCCGTGCCGGGCAACCATGACTTCGACAAGGGCCGGGACAACACCGAGCGCCTGGCCCGCATGTCTGAATTCCCCTGGCTATGCGCCAACCTGATCGAGAAGGAGACCGGCGAGCACGTCGCCTGGGTCCAGCCGACCCTCATGCTCGAATATCAGGGTGTCAAGATCGGCGTGGTGGGCATCATCACCCCGAGCACCGCCTCGATGTCCTTTCCCGAAAACATCGCCGGTTTGGAATTCGGGGACATGCCCGGCGCCGTGGCCAAATTCCGGGACCAGTTGCGTACCGAGGGGGCCGACATCATCTTCCTGGCCATCCACGAAGGATTGCCCTACGACCCGAAAAAAGGCTGGCAGAAGATCGCCGGCAGCACCGAGACCGAAACGGACCAGGAGCTGCAGGGTACCTTCGGCAGCAGTCATTCCTACGGCGGCATGAACCTGATGGAACTGGTGCACGAGGTGCCGGGCATCGACTTCGCCGTCGGCGGGCACACCCACCGCGGGTATCACCTTCCGTGGATCGATCCGGTGAACCACACCATGTGCTTCGAGAGCTACGGCAACGGGTCGAGCCTCGGTCATGCCGTGCTGCTGATCGACCGCAAGACCAAGGAACTTGTCGGCTACGAGGGCTCTCACGATCGCGGCACCCTGATCACCCTGTTCGAGGACGAGATCTGGCCGGACGCGGAGATCGCCGAGGTCATCCGGCCCTACCACGAAGTGGCCGAGGCGGGGATGAGCGCCGTGATCGGCAGCAGCGCCATTGCCCTGGGCCGGGGCGGACCCGGTTCCAATCTGATCGGCAACATGGTCACCGACGCCATGCGCGAATACTTCAGCGCCGACTTCAGCTTCCAGAACCTGGGCGGGCTCAGGGCCAACCTTTCCGCCGGCGACGTGACCATCCGCGATATCTTCACCGTGCTGCCGTTCGGCAACGAGCTGGTCGAGGTCCGCATGGACGGTCGTATGGTGCGCCGCATCATCGAACGCAAGCTGGCCGGGAACAGCGGGGGCCTTTGCCTTTCCGGCGTGAAACTGGATTTCGACAAGGGACGGCCGGACTACGATCGGGTCGTCACCCTGGAGATCGCCGGCGAGCCCTGGGATCCGGACCGCATCTACAAGACGATCTGCACCAACTTCCTGATGGAGGGCAACAGCGGGCTGCATTTTCTGACTTCGATTTCTCACGAAAATGTGACCCCGACCCAGATCACGACAGCCGAAGCGGTGGAGCACTACATCACCCTGCACAGCCCGATCCGGCCCCGGATCGACGACCGCTGGGTTGAAAAACCCGGTCAGCCCCAGGCGGATTATCTGAAAAAACCGTATATGCCGGAATCATAATATTATTTGCAATCTTATGTAGTAACACCAGTTACGTCCAACCGTGCTGAAATTGCACTCAAGCCCGCCCGTGACCGTCCGAAGGATTAGGTCAAGGACGGGCTTTCGGTTTTTCCCCAAGAAATGGAAGTCTGGACACGGATGCCGGCACGGGAACCTAGAGACAAGGATGACACCGCTTTGAAGACCCTGCGCAAGGAAAAACGCAACGAACAACTCGTCAGGTTCGCCACCCACATGAACAAGATGGTCGTCGGCCAGCTGCAGGCGATCGACAAGCTGTCGGACAGCTTCAGCCGGCTGCTCGCCGGGGTGCACGATCCGGAACGACCCCTGCTGACGATGATGTTCATGGGACCCACCGGCGTGGGCAAGACCGAAACGGTGCGGGCTCTGGCCGAGACGATCTTCGGCAACAAGCGTGCCTTCACCAGGGTCAATTGCCAGGAGTATTCAGCCCACTACAATATTTCCAAGCTGCTCGGTTCACCGCCGGGTTACGTGGGCGGTGAGATCAGGCCGCTGCTTTCGCAGGAGAACATCGACCGCCACCACCGCAAAGCCCTCGACAACCAGTCCGGCATGATCAGCGAAAACGACAGCAAACTCAGCCGCCTCTATCCGCCGGACAACGAGAAGTACCTGTCGATAATCCTGTTCGACGAGATCGAAAAGGCCCACCCCAAGCTGTGGAATCTGCTTCTGGGCATCCTCGAAGACGGCACCGTGGTGCTGGGCAACAACGAGGAAGTCGATTTCCGGCAGGCCATCATCGTCTTGACGACAAATGTCGGCAGCGAGGCAATGGGCGCCAATCTTGCCCAGTCGGGCATCGGTTTTTCAACCGGCGTCAGTGAAGAGAAGATGGACAGGGATATCGAGGAATCGGCCATGCGCGAGGCCAAGAAGGTCTTTCCCTTCGAATTCCTGAACCGCTTTGACGACATCATTACCTACCACACGCTGAAAGAGCAGCATCTGTTCAGCATCCTGGACATCCTCATCGCCCAGGTGCATCACCGTTCGCTCTTGTGCCACGAACCGTTCCTGCTGGAAATCACTCGCGAGGCCAAGCAGCGTCTGGTCGCCGAGGGAACCGATATCCAGTACGGCGCCAGGCCGCTCAAGCGCGTAGTGGAAAGGGAGATCGTCACACCGATATCGCATTACATCTGCAGCGATCAGATCCGCAAAGGCGACCTGATCACCGTGGATGTGGACGAGGACGACACCGAAGGCGGCCTGATTTTCCGCAAGGAGACCGGCGTGACCAGCTGGGAGGAGTTGGAGAGTCTCGGGCCATTCCCCGAATCACAGTGGGCCAAGGAGGATCTGGGCGTCAAGGACGACGGCGGGGAGAAGAAACAGATCGTCGAGGAGATCACCCAGGTGGTGGCCAACGCAGGCGCCTTGACCGGAGCCGAAGACTGATTTACAACCTGGATTAACTCGTTGCCGACCAGGCTACTCAAGCCCCCCACCGGGGGGCTTTTTTCTGGCGCTCAGTGGCAGAGCCTACGGCCAGTAAAGCAGCCGCCCGCAGCTCTCGCACTTCTGGACCTTGTTCACGTTGGTCTTGCTGACGAAGGAGGAGGGGATGTTGGCGAAGCAGCCGGTGCACAGGTTGCCCACCACCGGAACCACGGCGTGGCCGAATTTTCCGGTCAGGCGCCGATACCAGCTGCGGTGACTCGGCTCGATCTTGGACGCCAGCTCTTCCCGGGCCTTCTTCAGATCGTCCAGTCCGCCGTGCTTGAAGCCCAGCCCTTCAAATTCTTCACCCTGTTCCTCGGTCTCCCGGATCATTTCATCCATGTCCTGCAGGGCGACCAGCAACTGTAACTGAGGGTGCATGCCCTAACCCTCCCTCATGGCTGTGCAGAAGGATTCGTAATCCCCGGCAGCCATCAGTTTTTCCCGCAGATCGGAATCCTGGACGCGGTCGATGAGGGCGGCGAGCGATTTGATGTACTGATGTCCGGTATCCTGCGGAGGAGCGATCAGGACGAAGAACAGATGCGTCGGATCGCCGTCCTCGGAATCGAAATCCACGCCCGCGGGACAGCGGGCGATCAGAATCGTCAGGTGCTGGACAGCCAGGGTGCGACCATGGGGAAAGGCGATGCCCGGGCCAACCGCGGTACTGCCCAGATTTTCCCTGCTCTGCAGCATCTGGAGAATGGTTTCGGGATTCTTGATGTCTGTGCCGGCGATGAGGCCTTCCACGAGTCCGGCCAGGGCGGAGGATTTGTCGTTGACTTCCAGATCCGGGATGAAGAGGTCCGGTGAGGTGTGTTTGAGAACCTCGGCAATGTCCATAATATGCGTACCACCTTGAGTCAGCGGGGGAAATGTGCTACGACTTCATATCTGCAGAAAAATTAACCCATGGATGATGGATTAACAAGCGCAATGCGCTCCGGGCCAGCCGCGGGCAATTCCCCGGTGGCCCGCCAGGGAGGTGCGGCATCGGGGTGCGAGACGAAAGAGGGGCTGGCTCCGGATCGCCGTCGGACGACGTCCGGGAAGGTATCGTCATTAGCGCCACCGCCGGACGGTGTCGGGTGGCGGAGTCGGGAATCGTATGGTCCTGCAAGGTGCGGGGCCGCTTGAAGAAGGGACCACGCCGGGCCCAGACCGTGGCCGTGGTCGGAGACCGGGTCCGGTTCCTGGTGTTGGATTCCGATCCGGACGACCCTTCAGGGGTCATCGAAGAGGTTCTGCCGCGTCGCAACCGGATTTCGCGCTTGGCGGCCCGCCGCAGCGGCGGCCGCACCGAACAGGTCCTGATGGCCAACCTCGATCAGGTGGTGGCTGTCCAGTCCCTCCGCGAGCCCTCCCCCCAGACCGGTTTCGTGGACCGCCTGCTCGTGGCCGCCGAGAGATTCGGGGTCGCCGGGGTGCTGGTCCTGAACAAGTGCGACCTGGCTCTCGATCTCGCGGACGGGGCTTCGGAACTCCGGAAGTGGGATTATTTCGCCGACTTCGGCTACCGCGTGATCTGGACTTCGGCCGCTTCCGGCCGCGGGATGTCCGAACTCCACGATATTCTTACAGACCGTATCTCACTGATGATAGGCGCTTCCGGTGTGGGCAAGAGCACCCTGCTGAACGTCATCCAGCCGGGACTGAAACTACGGGTCAGGGAGGTCACCGAAAAGACCGGCCTGGGCCGCCACACCACCACCCTGACCGAACTCTTTCCCCTGCGGGACGGCGGCTTCATCGCCGATTCCCCGGGAATTCGCGGCTTCGATCCCTGGGACATTGATCCGCTGCAGTTACGGGATTATTTTCCTGACTTCGCCGAGAGCGGTCTGGATTGCCGGTTCAGAACATGTCTGCACCGGGACGAACCCCAGTGTGGGGTCAAGGCCATGGTGACCGCGGGGAAGATTCCCGCCTGGCGACACAAGGCCTATCTGGCGTTGCTGAAGGACCTGGAGGAGCGTCGTGCCAGTCCAGGATACAGCGGTTGATGAAGGTGGTCGACATCAACAGGTTGTTGAAAAACGCCTCCCGTCGCCTTGTACGCCTCGCCAATCCCCGACAAACCCAGGAGCCATGAGAGTGCACCCCTACCGCACCTTCAAGCGTCAGATGAGCAGTCTGATGGCCCGCTTGGCGCGCCGTCCTGCCTTGACCTCCGCGGAACTCCTGGCCCTGAAGCCCCGCCGGATCCTGATCGTCCGGCAACACAACCAGATGGGGGACATGGTCTGCGCCACCCCGGTCCTGCGGGCGATCAAGGAGACCTTTCCCGGGGCCGAACTGACCCTGGTGACCGCCCCGGTTAACGTGGAGGTCGTGCAGCATAATCCCCACCTGGATCATGTCATGAACTTCGACCGGAAGATGTGGCTGCGCCCGGTGTTGTTTTTCCGATTCCTGGGCCGGTTGAGGAACTACCGGGCCGACGTGGCGTTTGTCCTGAGCAGCGTCTCATTTTCCGTGACCAGTGCGGCCATCGCTCTTTTCTCGGGCGCCCGGTACGTGGTGGGGGGCGACAGCGCTCCGTTCGGCTGGGACATCAGCCGCCACGCCTTTTCGCTGGAGATGCCGTCGGTACTGATCCAGGATACACACACTGTGGAGCACAATCTGACGCCTCTGCGGGCGATCGGGATCACAACCGACGATCTTTCCACGGTGGTGGTTCCCTCGCCGGATGAAACGGCCCATGCCAGGCGGATCCTGACGGGTCTGGGCATGAACCCCGGTTTCTGGGCGATCCATCCCGGGGCCGGCAAGAAACAGAACGTCTGGCCCGCGGAGCGGTTCGCCGAAGTCGCCGCCAGGGCGATTGCCGCGGGCCAGAAGATACTGATCCTCCACGGGCCCGCCGACGCCGGACCCCTGGCGGAACTGACCGAGCTGCTCGAGGATGAAATCGGCGTCGGGGTCGCGGTGGCGCCTGCCTGTCCGGTGGGCGTGGGGGCGGCCCTGTTGCGGTTCGGGGAGCGGTTCCTCTGCAACGACACCGGAGTGATGC
>CBDUYZ010000120.1:0-7481 GCA_965371575.1 uncultured bacterium | reverse complement strand
AACTGGGCTCGGCGTCAGGAACAATTCAGCCCGGGTCCGGAATTGGAACACCATTTTCCGGACCCGGTTTATTTGACGAGGACCACTTTCACAGAGACCCGCTGATCCCCGCTGGACATATGGGCGAAGTAGACCCCGCTGGGCGCCTGTTCCCCCTGATCAGTCACACCGTCCCAGGCCACCCTGGTCCAGCCTGCCTCCATCCGCTGGTCCAGCAGGTGGCGTACACGGCGTCCCTGCAGATCAAAGATATCCAGTGTGACCCGGCCGGTCCGGGGATTGGTGAGCGTGAGCATGGTCCGCGGGTTGAAGGGATTGGGCGCCGCAGTCAAGCAAGCCGCTGCCGCCAGCCGACCAGGAACGTCGGAAAGGTCGGAATCCAGGGCGACGTCGAGCACGGTGGGCGTGCCCCACACCGTCGCCACGTCCGTGATCGTCCGCATGACGTAGCCGTCGGCCTCGAACATGAGATCATAGTTCCCGGTGTCCAGCAGCTTGTAGTAATCCCCGTGAGCCGGATCAGTAGACACCGGTTTGGCGTTACCCACCACCGTGACTTTGGCGGCCAGGGGCAGCCCGGTCGCCGCATCGGTCACCACGCCGTTGATCCCGTACCGGGCCGCCTTGATGAAGTGCAGGAGACTCTCCCGGTTGTCGTCCCACAGTCCGTCTAGTTGGTTGGCGGGAGGCCATTTGTTGTCATTGCACTCGACGGTGACGTCGATGCAGTCCGTGGCGAAATACGACCAGTCCTGAAGACTGCCGGTGACGATGTACCATTCCGCGCCATTGGTGATGCCCTGGGTAAAATCACCGTTGTACATCGGTAGATTGTAGGTCGAGTATTCGAGGCTGAGTTGGATGATGGCCGCGTCGTCAGGGGTCAGAGCCAACTGGTAATCCCAGAGGTAGTTCACGACCAGGGCGCCGGTGTGCCCGTTTTCGCTGACGACGAAGTGTTGTGCGTACGCGTGGTCCATGAAATGGACGTTTTCGATCTGCACCACGGGATGGGTGCCCGCAGGATCGGCGAAATTGCGGTTCAGATCCACGCCGTTGGCATTGGTCCGGGTATCGGCCACATACCCGTCGGGATTGTGCAGCGGCATGATGTGGATCTCGTAGTTGTCCACCAGGTGGGTGACATCCTCGTGCCCTGTCTGCCCGTAACCGGACGTCAGGTATTCGGCGAGATTCATCAGCATGACCATGCCGGGCGGTTCGTCGCCGTGCATGGTGCTGCTCAGACGGACTTCGGGCTCGGGCGCCGTATTCTGTACGTCCGCCGAGATAACCAGCCCCCACAGCTCGCGGCCCAGCACCGAATGACCCCAGGTAAAGGTGCGGCAGATGTCCGGGTAGTCGATCTCCAGCTGGACAAAGATGCTCCCGATCTGGGCGTGTGTCGGATAATACCCCGTGGTATCCAGCTGGAGATCGGTCGCGGTCTTGAGCCATTGGCCGGCCCAAGCCTCCTCCACCGCCCGGCGTGACTCCTTGTCCTGATCGAACAGTCGGTCGAACCGGTAACCGGCCGCCAGCAGGGCGGCGGCCTCGGCCTCGGTGACCCGGGGTTCGAAGATCAACCGCACTTGATCCCCGTCACCTGCCTGCGGGGAGATCTGCTCCCGGCTGAACGAAGCCAGGGGAACCTCCGCCAGCAGCCGGGCAAGTTCCGCTGGCCCGGACAATTCCAGGCGAACCGGGAAGTCGTTCCAGGCGGCGATCTCCCACAGAGGCAGGCCGCGGGCGTCCCGCGGGATGTCCCCTGCTTCCTCGCTCCCGGCCACCGCCGTCGAGGCCGAAATCAGCAACAGGAGCCCGCAGGCCAGGCTCCTTGTAAAAAATTCCCTGGAAATCTTCAACCGATATTGATGCTGCAATTCCAGATGTCCTTCCGCAGCGGTTTTTCCGATTTCAATCCTGATTATACCACAATCCCCGCTGGTCGGCGCGGGAATACCCCAGCCGGCCCCGGGTGGGATGCGAATCAATCGGAAAAATTAACATCCACGACCTTGCGGATGACCGAACTCTCCACCTCGAAATATTCCTCTTTGGCGAAGTTGAACAGCGAGGCGATCAGGTTGGAAGGAAAGACTTCGATCCTGGTGTTCAGATCCCTGACGTTGCCGTTGTAGAAGCGGCGGGCGGCCTGGATCCGGTCCTCGGTGTTGGCCAGTTCCTGCTGCAGGGCCAGGTAGTGTCCGCTGGCCTTGAGGTCGGGGTAGTCCTCGGCAACGGCCAACAGACGGCGCATGCTGTCGACAAGTTCTTTCTCGTCCTTGGCCTGGGAACCAGGGCTTCCGGTGGAGGCCTGGGCCGCGGCCCGGGCTTCGGTCACCGCGGTCAGCACCTGCCTTTCGTGAGCCGCATAGCCCTTGACCGTTTCCACGAGATTGGGGACCAGGTCGTACCGCCGCTTCAATTCCGTGTCGATTCCCGACCACGATTCGCGGACTTGCTGCCGGACGCGGATCAAAAGGTTGTAGTTCAAGGCGGCCCACAGCAGAACGGCTACCACGATGCCCAGAGGAATGTACAGGCTCATCGGCCCCCGCCTTTCATCTGCCGGACGACGTAATCCGGAACAAGTTCGTAGAGGCCCCACGCCAGTTCGAGAGCCTTCTCGTATCTGTCGGTATCGCACCAGCCCGTCTGATAGACCGCGATCTCCCCGAACCCGAATTCGATGGTGAACGACGGAGCCCTCATGAGGTATTCCATGGTGCGGGTATGGATGACGTCGTAGGCCCATTTCCGATCGGAGGATTTCACGTAGAATTTACGGCTGAATGCGGAAGATTCGAAATCGATGTCGTCGACGCCGAAGAACTCGCCCACCCTGTCCATGGGGTTCTCACGCCGGATGAACAGAGGCACGGTGGGAAAATCGCAGGCCAGGATGACAATGCCCCGGTTATGGGTCGACCGGTTCTTCCCGTGGCCGACGGTGTACCGGTAGTCCATCATCGTCACCGGACGGTCGTGGAATTCCCCCTTGATTATGTTCTTGGCGAACCGGGCATGCCCCTTCTGGAATACCTTAAGGGCGGAGTAGTCCCGTGACATTCTCTTGCTCTTCCCGTGGGCCAGGCTCCACCCCCTCTGTTGCGACCACAGGAGCAGGGCCTCACGCCGCTGTTTGTCCTTCTGCCAGGTCAGGAAACCAAAGATTCCGATGGCCAGGAAAATAATGATGATGACTATCGGAGGCACCCGAACCATCCCCGTTGAAGTGTGCTGCCGAAACCAGGGACATTGTCCTGCGGACCCGCATATATCTCAACCGGGAAATTACCCGCTACGGGCAGCGCGTATTCAGCAAATCGAAAATCAGCGCTGGTTCATTTTACCCCACGCAGCAGGCTCGCGGGCACCTTCACCTTCATTTCCAGAAGCGCCTGGCTCATTGTCTTGCCTTGGGGATCAACCAGCAGACTGGTGGTACCGCCCCCGCCGAGGGACTCCTCCAGCAGGAAATTCAAACCCTCCAGGTTGTCCAGTTCGTACCGGGTCACCTTGCCGAACACCCGTCCGGCGAAGAATTTCTTCACGACCGCAGCGGTCAGCCTGGCCACTATCCAGTCGTAGATCCGCGGACTGCGGGCCAGCACCCCGATGTTGCATGTGTCGCCCTTGTCGCCGCTGCGGGCGTAGCAAAGACGGCGCAATTTCACTTCCTTGAGTTGACCGCCGAATTTCCCGGTTTTTCGTCGGGCGCGTGGCTTGTCGCTTTTCACCGGTTCCCCCACGGCGCCGCGGACGGGAAAATGGATCTCACGGAATTCCTCGGCACAGTCGGTATCGAAGGCGAGAATCTTGGCCGACACGCCGTCTCTACGCATCAGGGCCGGCCAGTAGGCCACAACCTGCCGGGGTCGGGGACGTCCCTGCGTGCTGACCGCCATCCCGGAGGGCCCGGCCAGGATCAAGGCAGGCAAGGCTTTGCTGAAATCATTGATCTTGGCCAGGTCGTGGTCCCGGACCCCGAAACGAAGATAGATCTCCTGGGGAGGACATCCGGCCACCGCGTCGGGCCAAATTGAGCCCGCACCCACCAGGGCGGTGGAGGTCTGCTCGAACTCGTGCCCCACCTTTTCCCAGAAAACCTCGGCCACGGCGGCGGCCTTCTCTTTGATGTCCGGACCGCTGACCAGGATCTCGCCTTCGGCCTTCCAGCCATCGTCGTAGGCCATCGACACCTTGAACATCTCTGGCGCGGGACCACCCCTGATGCCGGAGATCTTCACCCGGTCGGCTCCGACTTCGGCGACCTCGATGGTGTCGAAGAAAGCCACCCCGTCGGGCGAGATGTACTGGGCTGGATCCCCCATTTCATAGACCACCTGTTCCTTGACCGATTTCTCGCTGACCCGGCCGCCTGTGCGTTTGTGCTTGGTCACATAGAATTCGCCCGTGTGGTGCATCTCGATGATGGGATAGCCGATGTTGTGAAAACTGGGCACCTCCTGCCAGTCGGTTATGTTCCCGCCGGAGGCCTGCGCCCCGCACTCGATGATGTGCCCGGCGATGATACCGGCGGCCATCCGGTCCCAATCGTCCATGGCCCAGCCGAATTCGTGGATCATCGGCGCCAAGGTCAACCCGGTGTCGGTCACCCGGCCGGTAACAACGATCTGGCAGCCCGCGTCAAGGGCCGCGACCACCGGTTCGGCGCCCAGGTAGGCGTTGGCCGAGGTGATTCGGCGCCGGATGTCGGTGAAATCCTCGCCCGTCTCCATGTTGGTGAACTTCTCTCCGGCGGCGGTCAATTCGTACAGACGCCCGGAGATATCGTCTCCATAGACGACGCCCACCTTGAGGTCGATTCCCTTGCCCCGCGCCAGGGCCAGGATCCGGCGGCCCAGGCCCACGGGATTGATGCCTCCGGCGTTGTTGATCACCTTGACGTTCCGGTCCACGATCAGGGGCAGGCAGGTCTCCAGCTGGGTCAGAAAATCCCCGGCGTAGCCCAGGGCGGGATTCTTCAGCTGCTGCTTCCTCAGGATGGACATGGTGATTTCCGCCAGGAAATCCATCGTGATGTAGTCCAGGGGGCCACCGGTCAACTGGCGCCTGAGCGCGTCCAGGTCGTCGCCCCAGTAGCCTCCGGCATTGCCGATGAGGATTTTCTTCTTCAAAATGTGGTCCTCCAAAAAATGGATCACCAAGGATCCTTGTCATTTCGCGTCCAGACACGATAATGGTTTCTGTCTCCGCAGTGAACAAGAAGGAAAGGAACCACGCCCGAACATGACGCCGGACAGCAGGGTTTTCAGCCAGTACTTCGTTTTCGGCTTTCCTTTGTCTGAAGCCGCCTGGCAGCGCTTCGACATCGGTACATTCCTGCCGAGGCCCCTGGCCCCCGGCCTGGACGATCCTTCCTCGGAAATCCGGAAGCTGGCCGATCGGATCAACCGGGACCCGGGTCGGCAGGCCGAAGGCGGATCCGCCGTTCCGGCGGAGGTCCTGCTGGCTCTGCGTACCCTGAACCAGGCCCTGCGCCATGTGGCCAGCCAGTACTTCCAGCAGGACAATCCCGGCTGCCTCGCCCGTTGCCGCCAGTGGGGCAGTCAGCATCTCGGCGAGGACAACCTCGCCCAGTTGCACAGGGTCTTCGTGGAACTCTTTCCGCCGGTGGCCCTGCGGACAACCTCGCTTGACGCGACCCGGTTCCTCGCCGACACCCGCGGACCGGTCAGCAGCCTGGACCAGACCACCCTGGAAATGATGATGCTGTTTCTGAACGTCAACAACCCGGCGGCAGCTGAAACCGCCGAGCTGTTCGATGACGAGGAGCTGCGGCTGAGGGTGTCTTTCGTGGCCTTCGTCACGAGCATGGAGGATTTCCTGAACAACTTCGAGCCGCCCGGCAGCGAAGGCACGCCTCTGTTCCAGCTTCTGCGCGCCCCGATGCTCGCCAGCCCGGGGTGCCTGGCCGGGCAGATCCGGTACATCAGGGATCACTGGGGACATCTGTTGCCGGCTGAATTCATGCTGCGGTTGCAGTTCGCCCTCGACGTGCTGAAGGAAGTCGACGTCGCCCGCGGCGGCGAGCCCGGCCCCCCGCCCGTACTAGAATTCGGACCGGGATCGGCCGCCTGGGGCACCGACACTCCCGAGCCCGAGGCCTTCAGCATCGACGCGGACTGGATGAGCAACGTGGTACTGATGGCCAAGTCCGTCTACGTGTGGCTGGACCAGATCAGCCGCTGGTACGGGCACCCCGTGCGTACCTTGGACGAGATCCCGGACCAGGAACTGGACCGGCTGGCCGGCTGGGGCGTGACGGGATTGTGGCTGATCGGACTGTGGGAAAGATCCGAAGCCTCGCGCCTGATCAAACAGTACATGGGCAATCCCGAGGCCGCCGCCAGCGCCTATGCCCTACGCGATTACCGGATCGCCGAGGACCTGGGCGGCGAGGACGCCTGGCGGAACCTGAGCGAACGTGCCGGGCGGCGCGGCATCCGCCTGGCCAGCGACATGGTCCCCAACCACATGGGCATAGACAGCCGCTGGGTGATCGAGCATCCCGATTACTTCCTCCAACTCGACCACCCCCCCTACCCCGCCTACAGCTACACCGGAGGCGATCTGTGCGACCATGCCGGCGTGGCTGTCCGGATCGAAGACGGCTACTGGAACCACGGCGACGCGGCGGTGGTCTTCCAGCGGGTCGATGAAGATTCCGGCCACGTCCGCTACATATACCACGGCAACGACGGCACCAGCATGCCCTGGAACGACACCGCCCAGCTGAATTTCCTGCTGCCGGAGGTGCGTGAAGCGGTCATCCAGGTCATCCTGGACGTGGCCCGACGCTTCCCCATCATCCGCTTTGACGCCGCCATGACCCTGGCCAAGAAGCACTTCCAGAGGCTGTGGTTCCCCCGACCCGGCGACGCCGGCGCCATCCCTTCACGGGCCGAACACGGTTTGAACAAACCCGAATTCGACGCCGTCTTCCCGGTGGAGTTCTGGCGCGAGGTGGTGGACCGCGTCGCAACCGAGGCCCCCGACACCCTCCTGCTCGCCGAAGCCTTCTGGCTGATGGAGGGCTATTTCGTACGTACGCTGGGCATGCACCGGGTCTACAACAGCGCTTTCATGAACATGCTCAAGATGGAGGACAACGCCAAATACAGGCAGACGATCAAGAACGTGCTCGAATTCAGCCCCGAGGTTCTGAAACGTTTCGTCAACTTCATGAACAATCCCGATGAAAGGACAGCCGTCGAGCAGTTCGGTCGGGGCGACAAGTATTTCGGCTGCCTGTTGCTGCTGGTCACCATGCCCGGCTTGCCCATGCTGGGCCACGGCCAGGTCGAGGGCTTCAGCGAAAAATACGGGATGGAATACCGCAAGGCCCACTGGGACGAACAGATCGATCAAGGCATGGTCCGCAGACACGAGCAGGAAATATTCCCCTTGATGCGCCGACGACATCTTTTCAGCGGCTCGGAGAACTTCGCCCT
>CBDUYZ010000119.1:0-7543 GCA_965371575.1 uncultured bacterium | reverse complement strand
TTCCGGTTTGATCATGAAATAGGTCTGCTGCATATCCCTCTGTCCTTTAAGGTCCATTGCGATTCAGCGGTCGGATCCGTTTGAGCCCGATAATCCGGATCAAGCCGTCAGGAACATCCGCACTATTTCTTCCAGATTTCCTGGAGACACGGCACGATATCCATGGGGCGGTCCGCCACCGGAATGCCGGCGGCCTCCAGGGCGATCTTTTTCTCGGCCGCCGTGCCGGTGCCCCCGCTGACGATGGCACCCGCATGGCCCATCTTCTTCCCGGGAGGCGCCGTCCGACCGGCGATGAAACTGACGACGGGCTTCTTGACGTTCGCCTTGATGTATTCGGCCGCCTGCTCCTCGGCATCGCCGCCGATCTCGCCGATCATCACGAAGGCCTCGGTCTTGGGGTCCTCGTTGAAGGCTATTATGGCGTCCATGAAGGTGGTCCCGATAACCGGATCACCGCCGATGCCCAGGCAGGTCGTCTGGCCAAGCCCCGCCGCGGTCAGCTGGTAGACAACCTCATAGGTCAGGGTTCCTGAACGGGAAACCAGACCCACGGGGCCTTCCTTGACGATGCTGGTGGGCAGGATGCCCAGCTTCGCGATGCCCGGGGCCAGCAGGCCCGGGCAATTGGGACCGATCAGGCGCACGCCCCGTTCTTCGAGATAAGGCATCACCTTGACCATGTCCACGGTGGGCACGCCTTCGGTGATGCAGACGATGAGTTTGCACCCGGCCGCCGCGGCCTCGAAGATGGCACCGGCCGCGCCGAAGGGCGGCACGAAAATCACGGACGTGTTGGCGCCCTGTTCACTGACGGCCTCTTTGACCGTGTCGTAGACCGGGACCTGGTCCTGGAACTTCTGGCCACCGCGTCCGGGAGTAACCCCGGCCACGATCTTGGTTCCGTAGGCGAGCATCTCACTTGAATGGAAGCCACCATCCCGGCCGGTGATCCCCTGAACGACAACCTTGGTTGAGTCGTCGACAAATATCGCCATGTTGAAATTCTCCTCGTCTGGCGTAAGTCAACGCCGTAAATTACACGATCCCAAAAGCTTTAGTTCGCCAGCTCGATTGCTTTCTTGACCACTTCGTCCATGGTCTCGGCCGTAACGAGATCGGTCTTGGCCAACAGGGCACGACCTTCCTCCTCGTTTGTCCCGATGAGACGCACGACGATGGGCACGTCGATATCCATGGAGTCGGTGGCCGCGATGATTCCGTTGGCCACGTCGTCGCACCGAGTGATGCCCCCAAAGATATTGAACAGGATGGCCTTCACTTCCTTGTCGGCCAGGATGATGTTAAGAGCCTTGACGACCTTCTCCGGATTCGAGCTGCCGCCGATATCCAGGAAGTTAGCGGGCTGGCCGCCGTAGTACTTGACCAGGTCCATGGTGGCCATGGCCAGACCGGCGCCGTTGACCAGGCACCCCACATTGCCGGACAGTTTCACGAAGCTCAAGCCAGCCTCACGGGCCGCGCGTTCGCTGGGATCCTCGGCTTCGAGATCCCGCAGGGCCTCGTAGCCGGGATGCCGGAACATGGCGTTGTCGTCCAGGCTGATCTTGGCGTCGATGGCGTGGCCGACACCCTCGGTAGTGAAGATCCAGGGATTGATCTCGGCCAGGCTGGCATCCGAATCGATGAAGGCCACATAGAGCTTCTGCATGGCCGCGGCCAGCTGGCGCGCCCTCTTGATGTCACCCGGACACAGACGCATGCCCATGTCCATGGCCTCGTGGTCGAGAAGCCCGTAACGCGGGTCGATGGTCTGCTTGAAGATGAGTTCGGGCGTATCCTTGGCCACCTGCTCGATCTCGACACCGCCCTCGGCGCTGGCCATCAGCATGACCCGCTTGCTGTTGCGATCGATCAGCATGCCGACGTAGAACTCGCTGTCGATGTCGACCGCCGGAGTGATCAGGACCGTGCGTACGGTGTGGCCCTTGATGTCCATCCCCAGAATATTGGTAGCGTTTTTCTTCACATCCTTGATGGTTTCACAGAACTTGACGCCGCCGGCTTTGCCTCGCCCCCCGATCAAGACCTGGGCCTTGACCATGACAGGCAGACCATACTCCTGTGCACTGGCCACTGCATCGTCCACCGACTGGACGGCAGTTCCCCCGGGAACCGGCAGACCGAAATCGGTGAAGATCTCCTTGCCCTGGTATTCGTGGATATTCACTTATTTCCTCCCACAATGTGCGCCGGCCGGTCGCGCGGCGCGCGGCCGGCCAACGTGCGATTCCGCTAGCCGATGAATTTGGCCAGCAATTGTTCCAGGTTCGGCGTGCCGATCTCCTGGAGTTCGTAAGACACCCGGACGGTTGGCTTGTCGATCTTGATGATCCGGCTCAGGTCGATGGGCGTACCGATCACCACGGCATCGCATTCGACGGCGTTGATCGTCTTCTCCAGGTCGGCGACCTGCTCGTCTCCGTAGCCCATGGCGGGCAGGAGAGTACCGATTTCCGGGTAGAGCTCGAAGGTCTCAGCCAGCTTCCCGGTGGCCCAGGGCCGCGGATCAACCAGTTCTTCGGCGCCCATGCGCATGGCTGCCACCACGCCGGCGCCGTAGGTCATATCACCGTGGGTCAGGGTCGGACCGTCCTCGACGACCAGAACCTTCTTGCCGGCCAGATCCACGTCCCCTTCCAGGGTCAGCGGGCTGGCCGCGTCGATGATCACCGCGTCGGGATTGATTTCGCGGATGTTGTCGCGCACCGTCTCGATATTCTCGAACTCGGCCTCCACGACCTTGTTGATGATCACGACGTCAGCGAGGCGCACATTGGTCTCGCTGGGGAAATAGCTCATTTCATGACCCGGTCGGTGGGGATCCGCAACCACGATGTGCAGATCGCTCTGGTAGAACGGGGTGTCGTTGTTGCCGCCGTCCCACAGGATGATGTCGGCTTCTTTCTCGGCCTCACGCAGAATGGCTTCGTAGTCGACGCCAGAGTAAATCACGCCGCCGGCCGCGATGTGGGGCTCGTACTCCTCCATCTCCTCGATGGTGCACTTGTGCTTCTCCAGGTCGGCGACTTCGGCGAAACGCTGGACTTTCTGGGCGACCAGGTCGCCATAGGGCATCGGATGGCGGATGGCCACGACCTTCTTGCCGGCGCTCCTGAGGATTTCGCAGATACGGCGGCTGGTCTGGCTCTTGCCGCAGCCGGTCCGCACGGCGCCCACGCTGATAACGGGCTTGGTGCTCTTGATCTGGTTTTCCCTTTCGCCCAGCATGGTGAAATCGACGCCAGCGGCGTTGACGATCGACGCCAGGCTCATCACCTGCTGGTAGGAACGATCGCTGTAGGACATGACGCAAATATCCGGGTCGTACTCGGCGATAAGGGTGACCAGGTCGACCTCGTCCTTGATGGGAATCCCCTCGGGATACAGATCACCGGCCAGTTCGGCGGGATACTTCCGGCCATCGATATCGGGAATCTGAGTGGCGGTAAAAGCAACCACCTCATAGATCTCGTTACCCCGGTAAACACAATTGAAGTTGTGGAAATCACGGCCCGCGGCGCCGAGAATAATGACCTTGATCCTGCTCATGACGACTCCTTGCAGCCCGGAATGGGCCCGATTGACTGGGTGGACCACCGGATCGATCAGGGCAAGCGCCGGATCGCTTCGATGATCTGCGAGGTCGACCAGCCTGGCACCATCGGCACGCGGATAACGCGGCCGCCCCAGGATTTCACTTCCGGAGCCCCCACGATTTCCTCAGCGGTGTACTCGGACCCCTTGACGAGCACGTCTGGCTTTATCTGGAGGATGGTCTCCAGCGGTGTCGGCTCAGCAAAAATAGTGACTGCGGAAACCGGCCGCAAGGCGGCAATAAGGATGGCGCGGTCGGCCTCGGGCAGAAGGGGCCGACCCGGACCCTTGAGCCGGCGGGCGGAAGCATCGCTGTTGAGGGCCACGAGGAGTTCGTCGGCATTTTCTGCCGCCTGGGTCAGGCTGGCCAGATGGCCGCTGTGTATGAGGTCAAAGCACCCGTTGGTGAAGGCGATGGTGCGGCCGGCGGCACGGACTGTGTCCGCCCAGGCACGCAGCTGGTCCGGGGCCAGGATTTCATCGCACCCGATTCCCGCCATCAGTCCCGGTCCTTTTCGTTCAGGGCAAAGATCAATTGAGCGCCAGTCACGGTGGCGGTGCCCAGTTCGCGGACGGCCAGTCCGGCCGCGTGATTGGCCAGATCAGCCGCCTCGGCGAAGGCGGCCCCGGCGGACAAGGCTGCCGTGTAGACGGCGATGACCGTGTCCCCGGCTCCGGTCACGTCATAGACCGTCGTGGCCTCGGTGGCCAGGTGGTGTTCACCGCCATCCTTTTCGAATAAGGCCATTCCGTTTTCTCCGCGGGTGACCAGGACGGCCTCCGCTTCCGTGCGAGCGAGCAGCTTGGCCCCGGCGGACCTGAGGCTGGCGTCGTCGACGATGCTCATGGCGCAGGCCTGCTCCGCCTCTTTCTGATTGGGTGTCAGGGATGTCACCCCCCGGTACTGGCTGTAGTCCCCTTTTTTGGGGTCGATAACCAGGGGCACGCCCGCCGCCCGGCCGACCGCGATGAAGGCCGCCAGTGCCTCATCGGTCAACAGGCCCTTGCCGTAATCGCTGAGAATGAAGCCATCGAACGGACCGAGACCGGTCAGCCGCGAAACCAACCTCTCGATGATTTCCCCCGCCACGGGCCGGTCATCCTCCCGGTCGGTGCGAACTACCTGCTGATTATGGGCCAGAATGCGGGTCTTGATGGTAGTCGGTCGGTCCGTCGTTTCGATCAGACCGGCCGCATCGATACTCCGCTCGACGAGCAGGTTCTGCAACTGGCCGGCGGCTTCATCCTTGCCGCACAATCCGAACAGAACCGCTTTAGCCCCCAGAGCGCAGATATTGGCCGCCACGTTGGCCGCGCCACCGAGCTTGGTGGTTTCGCTTTCGAGGCGGACCACGGGGACGGGGGCCTCCGGACTGATGCGGTCGACCCGGCCCCACAGGAACCGGTCGAGCATGCTGTCGCCGATGACGGCCAGACGCCGGCCGGGTAAACTCTCAATGATATCCTTGTATTTCGGGCTCATGGTCGCTTCTTTTGTTGGACAAGGCATGGAAACCGCGGGACGGGCGATCTGTGGCCGACAGACACCTTGCGGGGGAAACTATCACCCCCCGACCCGGGTGTCAATTCGCCCGCCGGGGCGGCATTCAACCAAGGAGACCCCATGGAGAACAAGACTCCCCAGCAGCGTATCACCCTGGACCTGGGTGAAAAGGAAGCCGAAGGCATCTACTCGAACCTGACCCTCATCTCACACAGTCCCGCGGAATTCATACTCGATTTCGCCCGTCTGGTTCCGGGGATGGCCAGGAGCAAGGTTCACGCACGGATAATCATGACCCCGCAGTCGGCCAAGGCCCTGCAGAAGTCCCTGGCGATGAACATCGAGCGTTTCGAAGAAACCCACGGGGAAATCAAAATGGCCGGCCAACCCGAAGCCAGTCAGAACATCGGGTTTCAGACCGGTTGAAAGACGGCCGGTCGGTTCATTCTCCGGGGGGTCTGGTCTTCCAGCGGCGATGGAGCCAGAAATATTGCTCCGGCGCCTTGCGGATGGCCGCTTCCAGCCGGCCCACATGGATCTCCGTCAGGCGGGCCACGGCCGTTTCCTCGTCCCAATCCGCTTCGGCCGCGAATGGAGGATCGATCTCCACGATATGGCGACCATCAGGCTGCCTGAAGATAAAGCCGGTGACGATGGGGATCTTGAGCTTCCAGGCGAAATAGGCGGTACCACGACACACTGAGGCCTGCCGGCCCAGGAACTCGGTGAAATAGCCTTCGGGGCCCGCATCCTGGTCACCCACCAGGCCGATCAGTTCCTTCCGGCGCAACGCCCTGATCATTTCCTTGATCGAGGCGCCCCCGGCACGGATGGTTCCGATCCCGGCCCGGCGCCGGATGTCGTTCTGTATGCGATCCACCCGGGCGTTGGTCTGCTCCTTGACGATGAAACTGACCTTCTGACCTTCCGCCGCCACCCGGGCACCCAACAATTCCCAATTGCCGAAATGGCCGGAGACCAGCAGGGCTCCCCCGCCCTCGTCCACCGCCCGAGTGAAATACTCCTTCCCATTCATCTCGACGAGATCGAGAAAATCTGTCTGCTTCAACCTGGGAAATGACAGGAATTCCATCAGGGTCATGCCGAGATTCCGGTAGAAGGCGTGAGCCAACTCCCTCAACTCCCGTTCGTCCATTTCCCCGCCGAAGGCCTGGCGAAGATTATCCTGGACGACCCGGCGGCGAAAGCCGATGACCTTCCAGGCAAAGGTGCCGAGGCCTCTGCCGAACGCCAGCAGTAAGCCCCTGGGCAGGGGACGGGCCAACAGGAAGAGGATATACAGCAGATTGAAATCGATCAGCTGTCGTAACCGGGAGGTCATCGTAATACTCCATTTGGGGCCGCGCAGCCTTAAAGTAGATGCACTAGCCCGGATTATTCAACAGCCCGTCAGCGAGCGGATCTCCTGGACCGATCGTCATCCTGACCAGATTCTACGGGCAAGCCGTCCCCCGGGCAACCTCCGGATCAGCCCGGCCAGTTCCAGAGCCAGCAGGCCTTCCTGCCAGGACTCCTCGGCGCCGGGCCATCGCTCACGCAGACGATCGCGGGAGACCCCTTCCAGATCGAGTCGATCCATGATCCAGCAGGCCGTGCTTCCGGGAATGGGCTCGGGAACCCCGGTTTTCACTCCTCCCACCGGATCCGTGGCCGACTTCAGCCCCCCGTCCGGTCGACCCAGCACAGCGGTGACGTCCGCAACGCTTTCCAGCAGATGAGCGCCTTCCCGCAGTAGGTGGTGACAGCCGCGGCTGGTTTCCAGGTCCACCGGGCCAGGCACCGCGAAGACCTCACGGTCGTAGTCCAGCGCCAGCATGGCCGTCAGCATGGCCCCGCTCTTGAGAGGTGCTTCTACCACTATCACTCCCCGGGCCAAAGCGGCGATCAAACGGTTGCGCTGTGGGAAGTGATGCTTCAGCGGCGGCGTACCCGGGGCGAATTCCGTCAGCGAGCAACCATTTTCCTCCAGGCCGTCCCGCAGCCGACGATGCGCCGCGGGATACATCCGATCGCTCCCGGTGGCCATGACTCCCACGCTCCTGCCCTGAACCGCCAGGGCGCCGCGATGGGCCTCGCCGTCGATGCCCAGAGCCAGACCGCTGACGATGACCCACCCGTTCGCGGCCAATTCTCCGGCAATGGCCCGGGCCACGGCCAGCCCCCGGGCCGTGGCCCGACGGGTGCCCACCATGGCGATCGACGGTTCATTCAGGACCGCCAACTGGCCGCAGACATGGATTTCATGCGGAGGATCCTTGATCTGATCCCACAGCTTCGGCCAGTGGGGATGACCAGGTTGGAGATGATGTTCCACCGGGTGCGCAGAGTTCGAACTGTTCCGGGATTCGATCACTTGGGTAGTCCCGTCCGGGAGGACGTTCAGCAGCGGCCGACAGCCTC
>CBDUYZ010000118.1:0-7555 GCA_965371575.1 uncultured bacterium | reverse complement strand
AGGGTTTCGACGCGGTGATCCATCTGGCCGGCCTGTCCAATGATCCGCTGGGCGACTACAATCCCCTCCTGACCGAGGATATCAACCACCAGGGGTCGGTGCGCGTGGCCCGTTTGGCCAAGGAGGCCGGTGTCGGTCGCTTCCTCTTTGCCAGTAGCTGCAGCAACTACGGCGGCGGTGGCCAGGATTTCCTCGACGAGAACGCCAAGTTCAATCCCGTCACGCCTTACGGGGTGTCCAAGGTGGAAGTGGAAAGGGATGTCGGGCCTATGGCCGACGACAGCTTCAGCCCCACCTTCCTGCGGGCCTCCACGGCCTACGGCGCCTCGCCGCGCATCCGCTTCGATCTTGTGGTCAACAATCTGACGGCCTGGGCCTTCACGACCGGAGAGGTCCACCTCAAGAGCGACGGTTCGCCCTGGCGGCCGCTGGTGCATGTCCAGGACATCGCCCGCGCCTACGTGTCCATTCTCGAGGCCGACCGCGACCTGATCCACAACAAGGCCTTCAACGTCGGCACCACGACGGAGAACTATCAGATCCGCGAAGTGGCGGAAATCGTGCATGACGTGGTGCCGAATTGTAAGATCGGTTTCGCCGAGGGCGCCGAGCCGGACAAGCGTTGCTACCGTGTGGACTGCAACCTGCTGTCCAGGACCGTACACGGTTTCAAGCCCCAGTGGACGGTGCGGCGCGGTGTGGAACAGCTGCTGGAGGCCTACCAGCGGGTCGGTCTGACCCTGGACGATTTTGAAGGTCCGCGTTTCAAACGCATCGACCATGTGAAACAGCTTCTGGATGATGGACGGCTCGATGCCACCCTGCGCTGGGCCACAACCACGGCGGAGAAATGATCCCATGACACACCCTGCGCACACCTGCCGTTCCTGCGGGCACGCCGACCTGGAACCCGTGCTCGACCTGGGCACCACCGCCCTGGCGGACCGTATGCTCCACGAGTCCCAGCTCAGCGAACACGAACCCACCTTCCCGCTGGAAGTGGTTTTCTGTCCGAACTGCTCGCTGATGCAGATCCTCGAGACGGTTGATCCCCGGGTTTTGTTCGACGAAGACTACCCGTATTTCTCCTCCTTCTCGAACTACCTGCTGGATCACTCGAAGAAAAACGTCGAGGAACTCATCGAGCGCCGCGGCCTGGGGCCGGACAGTTTCGTCGTGGAGCTGGCCAGCAACGACGGCTACCTGCTGAAGAACTACGTCGACCACGGCGTTCCCGTGCTGGGCATCGACCCGGTGCCGGCCCTGTGCGAAGCGGCGGAAAAGATCGGGGTGCCGAGCCTGGCGGAATTCTTCGGTCTCGACAGCGCGGAAAAGATGGCGGCCGAAGGCAAGCAGGCCGACATCATCCACGCGAACAACGTGCTGGCCCACGTGGCCGACACCAACGGGTTCGTGGCCGGCATCGCCGCCCTGCTCAAGCCCGCAGGCATGGCGGTCATCGAATTTCCCTACGTGCGCGACCTGATCGACCACTGCGAGTTCGACACCATCTACCACGAACACCTGTGCTATTTTTCGGTGACGGCGGTCGACAATCTGCTGCGCCGGCACGGGCTCTTCCTGAACGACGTGTGGCGTCTGCCCATCCACGGCGGCTCGTTGCGGCTGTTCATCGAAAAGACCGCAGCGCCTCTGGAGAGCGTGACCGGCCTGCTGGCCGAGGAGAAGGAACTGGGCATCGACCGCATCGACTACTACCGCGAATTTTCCCGCCGGGTCGAGACCCTGAAGGAAAGCCTGCTCACGATGCTGCGCGACCTGAAGGGCCAGGGCAAAAGCATTGCTGCCTACGGCGCGGCGGCCAAGGGCAGCACGATGATCAACTTTGCGGGTATCGGCACCGATCTGCTGGATTTCGTGGCCGACAAGAATGTGCACAAGCAGGGACGGTACATGCCCGGGCAGCACATTCCCATCGTGGCCGCGGAGAAGATCGCCGAGCAGCAGCCGGACTACGTGCTGCTGCTGCCCTGGAACCTCGCAAGCGAGATCCTCGCGCAGGAACAGGCTTTCCGCGACAAGGGCGGCAAGTTCATCATTCCGGTGCCTGACCCGCACATCGTCTGACATGCAAGGAAGAATCAAGTGAGCGACACCCCGGCAGCCGTCCGCTGCCCCAACTGTCACGAGGGCGCGCTGGAGATTTTCCATACCGCCCAAAGCGTGCCCACCAACAGCTGCATCCTGCTGGCCACGAAATCCGAAGCGCTGGATTATCCCAAGGGTGATATCGTTCTGGGCTTCTGCGACGTGTGCGGTTTCGTGGGCAACACGGCCTTCGATCCGGCGCTGACCGAATATTCGGGCCGTTACGAGGAGACCCAGGGATTCTCGCCGATCTTCCAGCGGTTCCACCAGGATCTGGCCGACCGGCTCATCGCGAAGTTCGACCTTCAGGATCGCGAGATCCTGGAGATCGGCTGCGGCAAGGGGGAATTCCTGCTGCTGCTTTGCGCGGAGGGGAAAAACCGGGGCGTCGGGTACGACCCGGGTTACCGGGCGGACCGCCATGCTCCGGCCCCGGGTCAGAACGTCCGTTTCGTCGCGGATTTCTACACCGACCAATGCACCGACACAGCGGCCGATTTCGTCTGCTGCAAGATGACCCTGGAGCACATCCCGGCAACCGGTGACTTCGTGCGGATGGTCCGGCTGGCCCAGGGCGACCGGCCGGCGGAGATCTTCTTCATGATCCCCGATGCCACCCGTATCCTGCAGGACTGCGCTTTCGAGGACGTGTACTACGAGCACTGCTCCTATTTCAGTCCGCACTCCCTGGAACGGGTGTTCCGGGCCGCTGGGTTTTTCCCGACGGAGATCGGCAACGAGTACGACGGCCAGTACCTGACCGTCGCCGCGAGCACCACCGATGGCCGGCAGGGTCCGTTGATCGGTCCCGAACAATTGAACGATCTGGCCCGCTGGGTGAAGGATTTCCCCGCGCTGTTCGCCTCTCAACTGGAATTCTGGCGGGGCCGGTTCGACGCCTGGCGCGCCGGCGGCAAAACCGCGGTGATCTGGGGCTCGGGCTCCAAGGGCGTATCCTTCCTGACCACCCTTGGCCTGGCTGACGGGATCGCCGGCGCGGTGGACATCAATCCCCACCGCCAGGGCTACTTCATGCCCGGCACCGGCCACCGGATCTACGGTCCCGACGACCTGATCGAACTGAAGCCCGACGTGGTGATCGTCATGAATCCCATCTATCGCGAGGAGATCGCCGGGGATCTCGCCAAGCGTGGCCTGACCCCCGAGATTCTCGGGATCGACGACGGAGTGGACCATTGACGCAAGACCGGGTGAATCAAAACGAGATGACCGGACCGGCATGCCTGGCCTGCGGCGCCGCCGAAATCGAACGCTTCCTGCACCTGCCCGAAGTACCGGTGTTCTGCAACGTGCTGCTGCCGACGGCCGAGGAAGCCATGGCCGCCCCGCGCGGAGACCTGGACCTGGGCATCTGCCGCGCCTGCGGCCACGTGTTCAACCTGGCTTTTGATCCCAAGCTGGTGCGCTACGCCGAGGGCTACGAGAACTCCCTGCATCACTCGCCCCGTTTCCAGACCTACGCCGAGGAACTGGCCGCCGAGCTCCGGGACCGCCATCATCTCACCGATTCCCACGTGGTGGAGATCGCCTGCGGCCAGGGCGACTTTCTCAAGCTGGTCTGCAGCGAACCAGGCTGCCGGGGCACGGGCTTCGACCCCAGTTTTCGCGGTGAGCCCTCCGGGGACGGCATCACCATCAAGCCCGAATATTTCGGCGCCCGGCCCCTGGACCGGGCCGTCGATCTGATCTGCTGCCGCCACGCCCTGGAACACATCGACGAGCCGGTTGAGTTCATGGAGATGGTCAAGAAGGCCGTACCGGCGGGTTCCCGACCCTCGGTTTTCTTCGAGGTGCCCAATTCCCTGTACAGCCTGCGGGACGGCGGCGTCTGGGACTTCATCTATGAACACGTCAGCTACTTCTGCGGCCGCAGTCTGAGCGCCTGTTTCACCAGGGCCGGTTACACGGTCCGGCACACCTGGGAGACCTTCGCGGGCCAGTTCCTCTGTCTTGAAGCGGATCTCGAAGATGCGGATTCCACCGCGCCGGATTTGGCGCCCGTGCCGCGGACGGCGGAACTTGTCGGCCTGGCCGCGGGTTTGGGTGACCAGATGGCCGGGCTGCTGGACAAGTGGCGTGGCCGGTTCGCGGAAATCGCCGCCGCGCAGGGCCGGGTGGCCGTCTGGGGCGTGGGCTCCAAGGGCGCGACCTTTCTCAATCTGCTGGGCGCCGCCGGGGGCGTCGGCGTTCCGGTGGACATCAATCCCCAGAAGCACGGCCTGCACGTGCCCGGGACCGGGCACCAAGTCGTTGCTCCGGAAAATCTGGCCGGGCTCGGTATCCGCTTGGTGTTGGTCATGAATCCGGTCTACACTGGGGAGATCGAAGGCATGGTCCGCGCGCAGGGCATCGACGCCGAAGTGGCGGGTGTCTGACCGGGGAATGACCGTCCGTTCGTTCCAATTCTTTTCTCCGTCTCGGGAGTGGTTCCTTGGTCCATACCAACTACAAGGGCATTATTCTGGCCGGCGGTACGGGCAGCCGCCTGCATCCATTGACTCTTTCGGTCAGCAAGCAGTTGATGCCGGTCTACGACAAGCCCATGATCTACTACCCCCTGTCGACCCTCATGCTGGCCGGGATCCGCGAGATCCTGGTCGTCACAACGCCGGACGACCAGCCGTCTTTCCGCAAGTTGCTCGGCGACGGCTCGGGCTGGGGGCTGAATATCGAGTATGTGGTTCAGCCCAGTCCCGACGGGCTGGCCCAGGCCTTCATCCTGGCCGAGGAGTTCCTGGCGGGCGGTCCGGCCTGCCTGATCCTGGGCGACAATATCTTCTACGCCGAGGGCCTGTCGCGCCGTCTGCAGGACATCGTCCAGCGGGAGACCGGCGGGACCATCTTCGCCTACGTGGTGCAGGATCCCGAACAGTACGGCGTGGTGGAAGTTGGTGCGGACGGTCGGGCGATCAGCGTCGAGGAAAAGCCCGCGAAGCCGAAATCCAACTACGCGGCCACGGGTTTGTACTTCTTTGATCGCGAGGTGGTGGAGATCGCCAAGCGGGTCAAGCCGTCCACTCGCGGCGAACTGGAAATCGCCGAAGTCATCAATGCCTATCTGAAGCGGGGAGATCTGCAGGTGGAGATCCTGGGCCGGGGCTCGGCCTGGCTGGATACCGGCACCCACAAGGCCCTGGTCGACGCGAGCCAGTTCATCAGGGTCATCGAGGAACGCCAGGGTCTGAAGATCGCCTGCCCGGAAGAGATCGCCTGGCGAATGGGCTACATCGACGGTGACCAGCTGGCCGGGTTGGCGGCCCCGTTGCAGAACAGCGGGTACGGGGATTACCTGCTCCAGATCCTGAAGGACGGGCGATGAAGGTCATTCCCACCGACATACCCGAGATCCTGGTCTTCGAGCCGGAAGTCCACGGCGACCACCGCGGGTATTTCATGGAAACCTGGCGGGCTGACAAGTTCATCGGCGCCGGGGTGGACCTGTCCTTCGTGCAGGACAACCAGAGCAGTTCCCACCGGGGCGTTCTGCGCGGCCTCCATTATCAGATCAGACAACCCCAGGGCAAGCTGGTTCGGGTCATTTCAGGCGGCGTATTCGATGTTGCGGTGGATTTGCGGCGTTCGTCGCCGACTTTCGGCCGCTGGGTCGGGGTCGAGCTGTCGGCGGACAACAACCGACTGATCTGGGTCCCGCCCGGCTTCGGTCACGGTTTTTATGTATTGAGTGAACAGGCGGAATTCGTTTACAAGTGCACCGACTATTATGTCTGCGAGCATGAGCGGGTCATCTGCTACGACGACCCGGACATCGGTATCCGGTGGCCGTTGATTCCCGGCGTCGAAACCATTCTGTCGGACAAGGATCTGTGCGGGGTGCCCCTGGCGCGGGCCGACCTGTACGATTGACGACCGCAGACCGAGCGCGAACCGGAGGTGGCCATGTATAGGATCGGACAGGGATGGGACCGGCACCGGCTGGCGTCGGGTCGCCAGTGTATCCTGGGCGGAATCGAGTTTCTGGACTGTCCTGTCGGGCCGGTCGGCCACTCCGACGGGGACGCCGTCTGCCACGCCGTCACCGACGCCCTGCTGGGGGCGGCCAGCCTGGGGGACCTCGGCCGGCACTTCCCGGATACCGATTCCCGCTGGGCCGGCGCCAACAGCCTGGAGCTGCTCCGGGAGGCGGTCCGCATGGTGCAGGGCGCGGGATTCCTGGTGACGAACGTCGATTGCACCGTCATAACCGAACAACCCACCATTGCCCCCCAGGCGACGGCGATGCAGGATGCTCTGGCCGGCGCCCTGCAGATCGCACCGGACCGGGTTTCGGTGAAGGCCACCCGCGGCGAGGATCTCGGTCCGGAAGGCCGGGGCGAATGTTTGACCGTTCAGGCGGTGGCGCTTTTGATGTCAGGCCAGGGAGCTGGATGATGAGAATCGCGGTATTGATGGGTGGGGACTCCTCGGAAAGGGAAATCTCCCTGCTGACGGGCCGGGCGGTGGCGGACGGGTTGCGCCGCGGCGGGCATGAAGTGGAACTCGTGGACATCCCCTCGGTGGGTGCGGTCCTGGATCTGGACGTGCTCAAGGAAGTGGAGATGGTGTTCCCGGCGCTCCACGGGGGAGAAGGGGAAGACGGGCACCTCCAGGCGGTTCTGGATGTCATGAGAATTCCCTACGCTCTTTCAGGCGCCGCCGCCAGCGCGCTGGCCATGGACAAGAGTTCGGCCAAAAGGGTCATGCGGGCTGCCGGCATACCCACCCCGGACTGGCTCCAGGTGACATGGGACTGCCGCCAGGAAAAGCCTGGCACCGTGTCCGGTGGCCAGGAGGGGGGCGGCACCCTCGACCGTATTTTCGAGCGGGCCGCCGAAGACCTTGGTTTTCCCCTGGTCATCAAGCTCAACGGGTCCGGCAGTTCCGTGGGGGTCGAGATCGTCGAGGACCCCGGCCGGTTCAAGGAAGCTTTTCTCAACGTGGCGGGGGCCGGGTCCGCCGACAGTTCCTCCCCTGAACTGGACATCCTCATGGAGAAGTTCATTCCCGGCAGGGAGTTGACCGCGGCCATTTTCCTGGGCCGCCGCCTGCCCCTGCTCGAGATCCAGCCCAGCGAGGGATTCTACGACTATGGCAACAAGTACACCGTCGGGGCCAGCGAGTATCTGGTGCCCGCGCCGGTCCATTCTCCCCTGTATGAGCAGATTTCAGCCGACGCCCTGCGCGTGTTCGAACTGATCGGATGCCGAGGTCTGGCCCGAGTGGACTTCCGACTCGACGGTGATGACTACAACTGCCTGGAATTAAACACGATACCTGGAATGACCGAGACCAGCCTGGTGCCCAAGGCCGCCGCGGCGGTGGGAATCGGTTTTGAACACCTTGTCGAAGACGTTTGTCTGGCGGCCCTGCCCCCTAACCCGGATTATTCATGAATCGCCTACTGCGGCTGCGTATGATAAGATTTGAC
>CBDUYZ010000117.1:0-7594 GCA_965371575.1 uncultured bacterium | reverse complement strand
CTGAACGGCAAGGGCTGCCACCGCGAGGTGGGGTCTGAAGGAAGCCGCAGGCAAAACACTGGCCTGACGAACAGAAATCGCATACGAGGCGGTCGTGCCGGGTGAGGAGCCGTATGTCTCCAAAGCCCAATACCTGTACGGAAAGCGCGGACGTATATGCGGCAGGCATAAGTGTGAAGGTGAGTGCGCATTACCCGGGGAGATCTGTCGACCTGCCTTGTGCTAGGACTGTCGAGAGGCGGTCCGATGGGTCGACAGAAGTCAGCCGAGGGCATAGTAGGTCGTTCGATCCGACTGAAGGCCCGAACATGTAACATGGAGCAGGAGACCCGATTCTCGATGGCTAACCAAGACACAGACCGTTCGGCTGGGATGCCGGGCACCACTCCGGAAGGTAGCGGGCGGAACCCGCGAGAGCATGGGGCTGGGGTGTCGGTTGCTGCGATGGATTGGGATCACTTCCGCTCGAAGACAACGCAACTTATGGACGCGGTGGTCGAACGCGAGAACATGATCGAGGCCTTGCACCGAGTGGAACGGAACAAGGGAGCTGCCGGGATCGACAAGATGCCGGTCAGCGAACTTTGCCCGTACCTGAAGGAGCATTGGTTCTGGATCAAGGAAGAGCTGCTGGATGGCAGCTACCGGCCTTCAGCGGTAAGGGAAGTCATGATCCCGAAGCCCGGCGGCAGAGGGGTGCGCAAGCTTGGCATCCCAACGGTGGTTGACCGTCTGATCCAGCAGGCCCTGCATCAAGTGTTGAGTCCGATCTTTGATCCCTTCTTCAGTGAACACAGCTACGGGTTCCGCCCTGGCCGCAGTGCGCATCAGGCCGTGCTACAAGCACGGGAATATGTGTCTAGTGGCCGCCGGTGGGTCGTGGATATGGATCTGGAAAAGTTCTTCGACAACGTGAACCATGATCTTTTAATGGTACGGGTTGGTCGAAGGGTTGGAGATCGGCGGGTCCTTGCAATGATCCGTCGCTACTTACAGGCTGGCACGATGGCCGGAGGCGTGGAGTCTCCACGACAGGAAGGCACGCCGCAGGGCGGCCCCCTGTCGCCGCTGCTGTCTAACATCCTGCTGGACGATCTGGACAGGGAGCTGGAGCAACGTGGCCACAAGTTTTGCCGGTACGCCGACGACTGTAACATCTATGTGCAGTCCAAGCGAGCAGGCAGGCGGGTGCTGTCATCGCTCACCAGTTACCTGAAAGAAGAGCTGAAGCTGAAGGTGAACCGGACCAAGAGTGCGGTGGGCCGACCGTGGCAGCGCAAGTTCCTTGGCTACTCGCTGACTATGCACAAGCAGCCGCGACTGAAAGTCGCTTCGGCCAGCGTGCAACGGCTGAAAAGTAAGCTGAGGGCTGAGTTCCGCCGGGGTCGTGGCCGCAATCTGGGTCGCTTTATCACCGAAGACTTGCAGCCGCTTCTGAAGGGCTGGATCAACTACTTCCGGCTGGCAGAGGTCAAGGGAATCTTCGAGGAACTGGATGGATGGATCCGCCGGAAACTGCGGAACATCCTCTGGCGCCAATGGAAGCGGCCTTGGACCCGAGCCCGGAAACTGATGCAATTTGGGCTGGATGAAGTTCGTGCGTGGCGTTCGGTCACCAATGAGCGCGGTCCCTGGTGGAACTCCGGGGCCTCGCACATGAACCAAGCCGTCCCCAAGAGCTTCTTTGATCGTCTTGGTCTTGTGAATCTGCTGAATGAGTTACGTAGACTTCAATATGTGTCATGAACCGCCGTGGTACGTGAACCGTTTGCCCGGTGGTGTGGGAGGGTGAGGTTGCGAAGCCTCACCCTACCCGATGCTCACAGGCGCCGTGAGGCTGC
This sequence comes from uncultured bacterium, assembly GCA_965371575.1. Classification (GTDB taxonomy): domain Bacteria; phylum Krumholzibacteriota; class Krumholzibacteriia; order LZORAL124-64-63; family LZORAL124-64-63; genus JAGLCY01. Next base: position 5,753 of record CBDUYZ010000117.1, on the reverse strand, counting down.
TCAGTTTTCGTATCGAATCTCCACAATCACCGAAACAGAGGGGGCGCCGGGGTCGTCGTACAGGGCGAATGGTGCAGAACCATTGACGTACAGCACATCTCGACCGAGGGCACAGGTATAGGGCATAAGACCCGGGGGCAGGGCACAGGTCAAGACGTGGGCCGCCGTCAGGCTGCGTCCAGACGTGTCAAGGCGACACTGCAGCACGCGATTTCCCAGTAGATCGTTGTTCTGTACGATGAAAAGATTGCCCTCGCTCAAAGCCAGGCCGTCGCCCAGACCAGTGCAGATATCCGGTCCGCGATTCAGCGGGGACGAGCTGCCATCGGCGACGTCGATCACCAGAATCTCTTCGAGACAGGCGACATACAGCAGGAGGCCGTCAGGGCTGGCGGCGATTCCGTTGGGGTAGTTGTGATCCGCCAGTACGAGAAACAACTCCGGTGAACCACCGGGCCGAATGCGGCTGATCTCGCCGACGGCCATATCGGTGAAGTAGGCGGTTCCGTCGGGGATCACGGTCACGTCGTTCCAGAGATGAATGCGGCCGTCGGGGATCATCGTGAACTTGCTCATCTGGCGGCCGGTGTCCAGGTCGTAGACAACGATGGCGTTCCCACGCGGCATTTCGCCGAAGTCGTGCTTGCCGTCGGGTGCTTCCTCGTCCTTGCCGGTGACCGCCCACAGCCGGCGGCGCTCTTCGTCGATGTGCAGGCCCAGCACTTCCAGCAGGCTGTCCTGCGCCGTACTGCCGAAATCCTCCTGCACTCCGTCACTGACGCGCACGATCTTGGCCTGCTTGACGCTTCCGGCGTAAAGAGCACCGGTTTTTCTGTCACAGGCGATTCCTTCGTTCCAGAGATCGGCGCCATGCAGGGTATGGACGGATTCCGCAGCCGGCGGCGGCAGATCGTTCGGGGTCAGGGCCCTGGTCAGGGACTGAAAATCCTGCCGCTCCAGAAAGGGTTTTACGGCCTCGATCGTGGTCAGGTCTATCTTGCCTCCGATGGCGGCGAGGCGCGTCAGCATCTGCAGACACGTCTCTGCGTCTCCGGCCGCGGCGCTGGCCCGGGCCATGGCCAGCCGCAGGTGCGGACTATCCGGAAATACGGCCAGGCCCTGGCCGAAGGCCTGTTGAGCATCAACGAAACGGCCCTCCGTTTCAGCTTCGGCACCGCGGGCGTAGTACAGCATCAAGCCGTGGTGGGCGACGGAAGCGACGACCGAGGTGGTATCCCGTTGGGCGGCAAGAGCCGGCGGCGTGGCGAACCAAAGCGTGAGCAGGGCGGTGGCGATGAGCTTCTGCATAGGGATAGTCCCTTATTTGACGTGAATCGGAATAACTGAACAGGAATGAACCATAGCGCAGAACGGGTGAAAAAGGGTAGACGGTTTTTCTCCTGAACGATCTGGTGGTCTTCGGCCTGCCGGGAAGCGATCTCGTTCAGTGCAGAATATCATCGACTGTACGGGGATGTCTGGTATATCTGGAACCGGAGACGGGTCAACTGGTCGAGGATTAAGTTGAAAGGCGGGATCATGACGAGTAAACAACTGGCGGGCATTATCGTGATCATCGGGGTCGGGCTTCTGGCGGTCTCGTTTCTGGCTGACGTCATCGGCATCGGCGACGACCCGGGTTTCGGCATACAGCAGACCATGGGCACAATCGCCGGCGTGGCGATCGCGTTGCTGGGCCTGGTGGTAATGAGGAAAGCCAAATAGTCCAAGCAAGGGGCGGCTATACCGGGTCGCCTTCCTGTTTTTGGCAACCGCCTCATGGACCATGGCGAGAAACGGGGGTTCATCATACGGATTCCGATTTTGATCACCGCCTGTTTGTTGTGGACACTTGTAGGGATCGGATTGGCCCGGGCCTATCCCTGGTGTTCGACGATGGACGATGTTTTTGCAGAGGTTGACGACGGCGACCTGATTCTCCACCACAAGAACGCTGCCTACAATTGCTGCCCTGATTCCTTCACGTTCACCATGACGGTCTCCAACGACACTCTGTACGTCACCGAAAAGGAAGTTCTCACAGCACCTTGCCGCTGCATGTGTTGTTACAACCTTGCCGCGGTCGTTGAGGGTCTGTCCCAGGGCGAGTGGCAGGTCGTGTACCGCTGGTTCGATGATGAGCCGCCGGGTTGGCGTGATTGGCATCTGGCCGTGACCATCAGCGCCCCTGGCCCGCGAGGTTTGGCCACAATCACCCGTTCGGAGGCTTCCGGTTGTCTTGATTCATCGGGCAAACCGCGGTGAGCTTGCTGATAAATCGATCGCTTGTCGGGGCTGGTTGATGGTTTGGTCCGACCCTGCGTGAGGAAGTGCAATAAATGACGGGGTTGACCAGGGTCGAAAACATTTTCCGGTGGGGACTGCTTCTGTTGGCGCTGTCCGGTTGCGCCCATGAGACGGCTTTGACGCAGGCGGACATCCGCCTGTACGGCGGCCTCAGGGACGGCGCGCTGCCGGCGGAGTCCGATTCCCTGGTGTGTGTCTCCTACAACATCGAATACAGCGAGGAACTGGCCAAGGCCCTGGCGGATCTGACGGCCGATCCGCGGCTCCGGCATCCGGACATTCTCCTGCTGCAGGAGATGGATCCCGCAGGCGTGGCCTTTCTGGCCCGTCGCCTCGGAATGAACTATTACTATTATCCCTCGTTCATCCATCCCCATCACGGGCGCCTTTTCGGCACTGCGGTGCTTTCACCCTGGCCGCTGAGCGGGCCGCAATACATCGTGCTGCCTCATCCCAATCCACTGACCGACAACCGACGCACTGCCCTGGCGGTGGACGTACGGATCGGGGCGCGGGCAGTAAGGGTCGTGAGCCTTCATCTATCAACGCTGATGATTGATCTGGAGGACCGCCTCGAACAGGCCGTCATCGTACGGGACAGCCTCGTCTCCAATACCGGGCCCACGATCATCGGCGGGGATTTCAACACCGGGACACGATATGAAGGGACCCTGTTTCGGCGGGTAGTCCGCAAGGCGGGTTTCAGGGAGGCCCGACTGCCGGGGGACAGGACCGCGAGCGGCGGCCCCTTGGATCTGGTGGGTTACAAGTTGAAACTCGACCACATCTACTACCGCGGCCTGGAGTTTGTGGCCGCGGGGGTTTCCGGTGAGGCGACGGCCAGCGATCACTACCCCGTCTGGAGCGTTTTTCGTTGGCGGGATTGAGGCTGCCGCTCTTGTTGACCTTTCCCCGGTTACCGTGCCCTTGACCCCGGTCTCCGCCCATGAAACAATCATGATCAAGGTACGCGTTGTGCCATATTCGGGCTCAGGCAGGAGGGGGGAGTCATGCGCCGTCTACTTGGATCGATGGCCGTTGTGTCCTGGATGGGAATCTCACTGTCGGGGTGCGGTAGTGACCCACCATCATCTCCCCCTGTTGTTGAACCGGAAAGCTCGAGTTATGTCGCCTTCGAGGTCTATCGCAGCAGCCTCGAGATAACGGACGCCTTCTTCACCTATTCCCAGGCAGTAGGCTTTGAGGAAGAACTGGTTACCGTCGGCCGTGGCGGCCGGGGGCTTCACTATACCACCCAGAAATACTCCACACCGCTTTACCTCGGTACGGAAGCTGATCTTCTGGCTGCTTATTTCCACACTTCGGACTTCATCCTGGCCGGCGGGGTAGTTGAAGACGGCATGGCCGCCCTTCGCGCCTACCATGACGACGAGTGGAACACGGTCACCCACTCCGCGAGTGGCAACATTACCGGCATCACCGAATTTCTGTTCTGCACGGACGAGGGCGAGATCTTTGAATACACGCCAATTACAGGCGCCATGCCGGTCTTTCAGGCTCCCGAGGGGGTAGGGTTCAACGCCATCACCCGCAACTACATGCAAACCCCCGGCATCATAGCTGTCGGCAACAACGGCGCCATCTTCCATTCCTACGACGGTGGAGATTTCGTGGATGAGTCGATTGAGAACGGTCCGGACTTCGTGGCCATCGACCTGCTCGACAATTCGAGTATCAGCCCCTTGATCGTCTATGCGGCTGGTGACGACGAAATCTGGCAGTTTTTCGACGGAATCTGGAGTCTAGTCTACGATTTCGCCGCCAGCGACCTGAACGACATTGCCTTTCGCCCGGACGGAACGGCTTTGGCGGTGGGAGACAACGGGCTGATCCTCGATAAGGACGATTTCGGCTGGTGGGATGATTTCGTCGCCGAGGACGTCGATCTCAACGCCATCGCGCTGGTTGCCACAGGTCCCGATGACTTTCTAACGGCCCTCTGTGGATCGGGAGGTCATGTCTACCGGTTCGGTTCCGGCGGGTGGCTGGACATCAACCAGTATGCAACGGGCCCCTGGTCCGCCATCCACGTCGGAGGCGACGATGCTGTGTACGCGGCCAACGGCAACACCCTGCATCAATTCGATGGAAATGACTGGGTCGAGTTCGCCGCCTGGGAAGGGGGCCAGACGATCGAGTCGTTCCACGTCATGGACGCCACCAACGTCTGGGCCGTCGGCGTGGACGACATCGACCATTTCGTGCTCTTTTTCGACGGTGCTGACTGGTCGATCAGGAAACAGGACTCGCTGGACGGTTTCAACGCCATCTGGTGCGATGCGACGGGCGACAGCGTCTTCGTGGCCGGTGGCGCCGGTCAGATATGGCGGCGCCAAGACGAATCCTGGCTACCCGAGGTCGACCTGGGCGGAACCGCCGCGTTCCACGGCCTGTCCGGTACGGCCGTGGACGATCTCCTGGCCGTCGGCGACTCGGGGTTGATCATGCGCCGCGGACCTGGGGGCTGGGCCGAAGAGCCCAGCGGAACGTCCAAGGTGCTTCGTGCCGTCGACGGGTCGGCCATCTGTGGCGACGGTGGAACGGTTCTCAGGTACTCAGGAGACCAGTGGAAGACAGCCCGCCTGGAAATCGATGCGCGCTTCAACGCGGTGTGGTATGGCGGCGCCAGGGATATCTGGGCGGTGGGAGACAACGCCACCGTCGTGCATTTCGATGGCGCCGAATGGACCCGGCTTTTGACCCACCTGCCGGGGATCGATTTCCTGTCGGTCGCAGGAAGCACCTCCCCCGACGTGTGGATCGGCGGCAGCGAGGGCTATCTCCTGCACAATCCTGGACCTTGATTGCAGGGAGCTGCAGGGGCCGCCATTGTCCACCTTCTGCCGGGAAAAGTCAGAGAGACCGATGCCCCATGACGCCCTCCACGATCACCTGTATTCCCAGCAATAGACCGAAGGCGCAGACGATGGCCGCCCCGGTGGGCAGATCCAGGATGTAACTTGCGGCCGAACCGAGGATCACCGCCACGACTCCGACGGCCAGGGTGTAGAGCATCTGCTTGCCGAGGCCGGGGAACAGGCGCATCCCCATGACCGTGGGCACGACCAGCAGGGTGAAGACCAACAGCACGCCGGCGATCTGAACGCTGAAAGTGACGACCGTGCCCAGGATCATGTAGAAAACCACATCCCAGAGCCGGACGGACAAGCCATCCTTGCGGGCGCCTTCGGGATCGGTGGAGATGCGGCGTAAGGGGCCTCGCCACAGCCAGAGCAGCATCCCGATGGCGCCGTACAGCAAGGTTGTTTTCCAGAAGGTCGACCAGGACACCCACAGCAGGGATCCGACCAGCAGGTGGTTGATTTCCTCGCCGCCGTGCGCCACCTGGGTCAGGATCAGGATCATGGCCGCACTGAACACGACGTAGATCACCCCGATGTACGCTTCCTGGGGTACCCGCTGCC
>CBDUYZ010000116.1:0-7658 GCA_965371575.1 uncultured bacterium | reverse complement strand
AGGATGATTCACCGAACCAGGTGCCCAGCCCCGAGCCGGCTGCGGGACAGGAGCCGGAGTCCGGGCCGGAAACATCTGCTTCACCTCCGGTCTCTTCCTCCCCTGCACACGACGGCGGGACACTGCCCTGGAACAGCCCGGCCGATATGATGGCGGCCGAGCGCAGGACCGCGGGCGATGAGAGTCCGGCGCACCCCGAAGGTGGTGGCGAAGACAATTCGGCAACTAAATCCACGGGAGAGAAGCCGCCTGCCGGGCCGAAGGAACCCGTTGAACCCATCCACGAATACGCGGCGCTGCTCGCTGAAAAGGACCAGAGCCAACCCACGCCCTATCGGCCCTGGGAATCCTACGAGGTCGGCCAATGTATCCATCACCAGGCGTGGGAGGACTGCGGGGTCGTGGTGGCCAAGGAAAAGCTGCCGGGCGGCAGGCAGGTCATCAAGTGCTACTTCGAGGAGGCCGGAGTGGTGCGTCTGATCGAAATGGCGCCCCGCTGATCATGCTGCCGACTCTCTCCGGATTGAAAATTCCTACCGGGTGGTCCGCCCTAAGATCGCCGTGGGGGATTGCTGCCCTGCTGATGGCCCTCTGTGTCCTGCCGCTGCCCCGCGAGGCGAAAGCCCAGTTGATGCATCTGGACGCCATTCCCTGGTTTACACCGGCGGATTCCACTTCCCGGCTCGCCCTGATTGTGGAGGTCAACCGGTTCCATGATCCCAAATTCGACTGGAGCGTGAACAGGATTCTCCTGACGGCCGTGCTTCCCGCCGGGGACGACGCCGTTTTTTTCCTCCGCATACCTCACCTGACCTTCGACACCGGCAACACATCGGTGGCAAACAGATGGCCCTGGGTCGTCGGCGAGGGCGGACAGAACGGTTGGCCCCATGAGAAACGTATCTCCAGTTTCGGGCAGATCGAAGTCGGCGCCACCGGCCCTTTGCCTTTGCTGGGTGGAGTGGACTTCGCGCTGGCCCTGGGTCTGCCCACCGGCAGCGACAAGGTCTACCCCTTCTCCTCGATGAGCCTTCCCCTGAGGATGGAATTGAAGAAAATCATCCCCCTGGGCAGAACCACCCACCTGGGCTTGGTGGCGGGTTATCTATCCAACATGGATTCCGGGAGGGACTACCTGGCTTCCACGGCGTTCCCCAGCGGGTATCACCTCGGTGCTGCGGTGGATTTCTACCGGGGGCGAGGGAGCCGGTTCGGCCTGACCTATGATTTCCAGGAACGGGAATCGCGCCGGTCCCAGTTGGCGGGAGTTCAATGGTGGCTGCCGTGGGGCGCGGACGGCTCGCTGGGCTTCAAGGTCAGCCGGGAACTGCAAGGTACCCTCGACCGACCTGCCGCCTGGTATTTCACGCTGGCCTGGCGCCTGGACAGCGCCCGCTACCGTCTGAATGCCGTGGCGGATGGTTCCTGAACCCGTTCTCCAATTATTCGGCTGTCATTCTGCTGTCACCCGCCACCCACTCCGCGGAGTTGCGTTTTGCCCTGCCGGTTCCCCTTACATTCCAGGAACGCACGTGGCAACCCCGAATTTCCTTTTCCTATCCTGGTCGTGCTCCCTGTTCCCCATCGTTCCTCCCGGTTTCCCGGCAGGGTGGAAAGATCCTGTTGTTCCCTTGTCGATCCTCTCTAATTGAGTGTTTCACAACGGATTGAGCCATGGCACGTGCTTTGCGGTCCCGGCCGTCTAACAGGTTGTGACATGCGGAATCCTGCCCCGGCCCGCCGGGATGAAGTTCAGGGAGATTGGTTTTGGCGCACGTCCTCTTCGACGGTGACATTCGGCGGCACCCCGCCCTGCGTTCCCTGTTCTGGCAGTGGGGTGTGACGGTGGGCCGTCTACCGGCAAGTGTGCGGGCCCAGGGCCAAGCGACCGTCGAGGACTGCGATGCCGTCGTACATCTTTCAAGCGGGATCGATCCCACGGGTTTCGTTCCAGGCGCCATGCCCGATGGTGCTGAAAAGGAAGGGGTGGCCGCCGCTGCGGCGGCACCCCTTCTGGTAATCGGTGCCGGGCCGGTGGCCGCAACGTCCTGGATCACCATCCCGGATCCCGGTCCGGGAGGCTCCCGCCTGAAGGTGGCGCTGCAGTCTTGCCAGGAGCGGGCCCGGATGTTGCGGGGTGAGCCCGATTCCCGTCATGACCTGGATCAGTTCAGGAATTTCCTGGGTCACGAGTTGCGCAGTCCCCTGACGGCGATCAAGACCGCCCTGACGGTCCTGGAGGCTGAGGGTGGTGACGAACCCGGATCCGCGAGGATGATCGATATCGCCCTGCGCAATCTGATCCGACTGGTTGAGACAGTGGAATGGAGCCAGGAGTTGATGTCGCTGGCCGAAGCGCCCCCGGTAGCGGAGTTGGGCCCGGTGAATCTGGCTTCCCTGGCGAAAGCGATCCCGGATCACCTGGATGTTCATCTGGATGAAAAGCATGAATCCTGCGAAGTCCTTACCGATCCCCGACTGCTGGGCATCCTGGCGGGACAGATGGAGCGGGTCCTGGCCTTTGCCTGCCGCGGTAGCCGCCCGGTATGCCTGTTGGCCCTTGATCCCGACAGCGGAGGTTGCCGGCTTTCGGCCACGGTGTCCCCCGCAGGGGGGATCGAAGCCGGGCCTGACCCGGGAGACTGGAGCCGGGCCGAGTTCGATCACCTGGTCCGGATGTTGATCTCTCCGCAGTTGCTCCAGGTTCTGGGGGTCAGGCCCCGCCTTCCAGCCGATGCCCGGGGCGTGGTGGAGCTCACCATCGATTTGCCGCGTTGCGCCGGGACGTTTTCCCCTGTCCATGATCCGATCTTCACCGCCTGAACAGTTGCGCAGTCGGTCCTGGTGTGTATGATCCCCGGTGCCAGTCTTGTCAGAGGATTGTGCCCGGTGAATTCGGTCTGGCCCTGGTGGGTCAGGAAGAGCTGCTGGCCTCCGTCGATCCCGATAGCGTGGACATGACCGCGACCAAACCCCAGACGAAGGGATGAACCTGATGACGAGGATGACGAGACCCGTGGCCCGGCCGGAAGGCATTTGGTGGGTCGGGGTCCTGTCGGGTTTGATGATCGGTCTTTGTTGCGCCGGAGCCGCCGCTCCGGTCGGCGCGGAGCTGACCGCGGACAAAGATGCGCCGGAACTGACCCTGTCCTTCACCACCCTCGATACGATGATCTTGGGCGATGTCGGTCTGATCGCCGGGATCACGTGGATGGGACCGGACACCCTGGTCGTGCTTGAGGACATTCCGGATTCCGTGAGTGGATCGGGGAGCCGCGAAGTGCGTATGGTGTTCCGGGACCGCGCAGGCGTCATCCTGCGCATGGAGGACTTCAGCGGAGTGCTGGACCGGGCTCTGGCCTGGGATGGGGAATTCCTCTACAGCTGCGGTGACGCCGCCGACGGCAGCTCCATCCTGTATCAGATCCAGGTGGACACCCTACAGGTGGCAGAAGCCTTCGATGCGCCCGGCCATCGCCCCAGCGCAATGTGTTTCGACGGGCGCTATGTCTGGATCACTGACCGCGACGCGGGCCGGATCGACCGTTTCGATCCCAAGGCGGGAGAGATCACACGCTCGGCCGTCACACCCGGGTTTTCCCCTTTCGGTGTGGCCTGGGACAGACGCAACATGTGGGTGACCGACAGCGGGACCGGTCGCCTGTACCGGTTGTCCGGCTCCCGGCGTCACTGGAGTGCCACCGTGGATACAGAATCCTTTCTTTTCCGTGGTCAGGATGTCCTTCTGCTGCACGATGAACTGACATTCTGGTATGTTCTTACACGGGAGAGAGTTGCTGTGAAATTACGATTCGATTGAGCGGGTATTCTTGACACTGGATTGAAGTGGGCTTATTCTGAAATACGAAAACAGGAATCAATTTCGCAACTTCAAGTAACCATCCAAATTTCAAGAGGTCCGCCATGACGTCCGTTAACCGACCCAAGGAAGTAGACGAAAGCTTTGTCAAAGAAAAGGAAGCAGCGTTCGCTGAGTTCATCCAGCGCACGGGACTAAAGACGACACGTCAGCGCAACACCATCATCTCCGTCTTTTTCCGTCTGCGGGGACACATCTCGGTGGAGGAGCTGCTGAACGAGGTCAAGAAGGTCAATCCCAGGATCGGGTATGCGACGGTTTACCGGACGCTCCACCTGTTGGTGAAAAGCAACCTGGTCGAGGAACGGCGCTTTGGTGACGGCTTGGCCCGCTACGAGGGCCACTCGGACGTGGAACACCACGACCACATGATCTGCCTCGAGTGCGGCGGAATCTCCGAGTTCTTCAATCCCCGGCTGGAGGCCCTGCAGGAAAAGCTGGCCGAGGAAAACAACTTCCAGATCTATCGCCATCGTCTGGAGCTTTACGGTGTCTGCATGGACAAGGAATCCTGCCACAAGCGCAAGAACAAAAAAGCCGCCGAAGCTCAAGGTGCCTGACGTCTCCGGGGCCTGGTTGACCATCGAGGTCGACCGGTCGGCCCTTTCCCGGAACATCGCGGTCTTTCGCCGCCTGGTGGATTCGTCCACGCGGCTGATGGCCGTGGTCAAGGCAGACGCCTATGGGCACGGTCTTCTCATTGCCTCGCAGGCCTTCCTGGCCGGCGGCGCCGACCTGCTCGGTGTTCATGCGGTGGCCGAGGCCGCCCGTCTGCGGGCCGGTGGTGTAACCGCGCCCATCCTGGTCCTTGGTCCGGTCAGCAGAACCGAGGCCGAAACCGCTGCGGAACTCGGGGTGGAAATCACCGTGGCCTCCCTGCCCGCCTGCCGGGCGGCGGCCGACGGCGGCGGGCCCTTGCGGGTGCATCTCAAGGTGGAAACAGGGGTTAACCGACAGGGCCTGGTCGAAGCGGAAATCAACCAGGCTGTCGAACTGTTGCGGGCCGCTCCGGCCATCGAGGTGGTCGGTCTTTCCAGCCACTTCGCCGACATCGAGGACACAACCGAACACGCCTTCGCCGAGGCCCAGATGGTCCGTTTCGCCGGATACCGGGATATTCTGACCGCCGCGGGTTTAGACGGACTTGCCCTGCACATGAGCTGCAGCGCGGCGGTCCTGCTGTGGGACCGCAGCCACCGTGACATCGCCAGGGTGGGTATCAGCGCCTACGGGGTGTGGCCGTCGAAGGAGACATTGGTTTCCGTGCGGCAGCGGGGGCGGGAAGAGGTCGCCCTGAGTCCGGCGGTGACCTGGCGGGTGAAGGTATCCCAGGTGCACCGGATTCCGGGGGGAGAGACCGTGGGTTACGGCCGGTCCTGGAAGGCCATGACCGACAGTAGCATCGCCGTGCTGCCGGTAGGCTATGCCGACGGTTGGCCCCGCGCCCTCTCAGGCCGGGGATATGTCCTGATCCGCGGCCGGCGGGCGCCCTTGGTCGGGCGCATCTGCATGAACCTGTGCATGGTGGACGTGACCCACATTCCCGACGCCGAAGCCGGCGATGCGGCCGTGCTGCTGGGCCGTCAGGGCGAGGAAATCATCACGCCCGAGATTCTGGCCGACCTGCTGGGAACCATCCCCTATGAAGTACTCACCCTGCCGGGTTCCACTTGGAACCGTATTTCCCTGTGAACCGACACGACCGGCCTGGAGACTGAAATGTTCGAATCCCTCAGCAGCTTCTTCAAGGACAACATGGCTCCGGCCGAGAGCCGGACCGACGATCTTAACCATCTTCAGGTGGCTACCTGTGCCCTGCTGCTGGAAGCCGCGCATGCCGACAATGAATTCACAGAGGATGAGGAAGAGGCCGTCGCCGGGATGGTGGGCGCCCGGTTCGGCCTGGATGCCGCACAGACTTCGGAACTGCTCCACGTGGCTGACACGGAACGGCGCCGCAGTGGGGATCTCTACCAGTTCGCGCGTTTGATCAACGACAACTTCACCCGCGCCCGTAAATTGGCCGTGCTGGAATTGCTCTGGCAGGTGGTCTACAGCGATGGGGTGCTGGAAGCGCATGAGGACGCCCTCATGCACAAGATCGGTACCCTGCTCGGTATCCGGCACGAGGAGTTGATGGCCCTGAAGTTGCAGGTCAAGCGTGCGGGGTCGTGACCGTGGTAGCCTGCTAGTTCTGCGCTGTGACCGATTGGGCCGGTGAACTGCCCACGGACCACCCTGATTTTTGCCCCCGGATGGGAAATTTTGTATAATATGAAATAGCTCTATCAGGAATGATCAAGTCATACCGACAAGGGGGTGGGATATGGCTCGATTGTTAACGATCGCTGTCATCCTGGTCGTGTTCACACAGGTTGCCGTAGCGGGGGTCGATCCGCGGCCCGATGTGCTGGGGGTCTATTTTGACGAAGGGGGTTATCTGAGCTGCAATGATGCCGTTGTTCCTTTCACTCCCTTTTTCGTCTGGATCGTCTACACCAATCCTACACCAGCCCAGATTCTCGGTTTCGAGGCCGGGTTTTATCTCAGTGGTTCGCTGACGGAGGTGGCCATTTTTTGGCCTTGCGACCTCGTCTGGGTCTTACCACCCGAACTTGACGATCTGTATGTGACCTGCGCTGAGCCGTTCCCGACTTCTGAGGCCACTCCCCTTGTTCGTTTCGAATACGTGCACCTGGACACGGGGGTGCCGGAAGTCACTTTCCATCTGGAAAAGGCGAGTGGATCATCTCTGCCGGGGGACGATCCCTACATCATTCTGGCCGATGGAAGTCCTTTTGAGGTTCGAGCGGGCGGATCCGCGTACACAACATGGAGTTGTGCCCTCGCAGTTGAGCCGACTGATTGGGGGACGATCAAGAGCTTGTATCGTTAAGAGAAAATGCTTTCCTGGAGGGAGGTCTTCTTGAGGATATCATCCTGAAGGAGCACTTGTTCGCCGGGAACAGACCCGCTAGAAAAGAATCCCGGTAATCCGCAGGCCCATCTGAAAGATGGGATGAGGACATCCGGGATTCTTTTCTAGCGGGTCTGTTCCCGGCTCCTAAGCCAGCTTCAGGACGATATCCTCGGACTGGATCAAGGGGTAATCGGCGAATTTCTTCTTCAACGCCACCAGCAGATCGACACGCCCGACCACGGTCGCTTCGCCGCAGGCCTCGTAGTGGTGCACCACCGAGTAGGCCTCGATCCCCTTGGCCTTGGGATGGAGCTGCACCTCGTGCTTGAAGCCGTCCATCCGCAGGCCGGCGGGCAGCTTCTTCACCAGGTCCACGATCTCCTGATTGTACCGGGGAGCGAAGGCCTGGAACTTGAAGAACATGCTCGCCGAACGTATGTGGCGGTGGGAGGTGATCTCCAGGCCGGTCTCCTTGGCGATCTGCCTGGTCCGTTTCTTCAACAGGGCGCTGGTGCCGCTGTCCACCACGATATGACAGTCGGTGCCTCTGATACCCACCATTTCGGCCAGTTTTTCGGATTTTCCCTCGTGATGGATGCCCGCGCTGTAACTGTAGATGACCGTGGCGCCATCGAGGGTGCCCATGACGAAACCCTTCACGAACGCCCGCACGACCTTGGGTTTGCCCAGAAACACGACTTCGTAGAACGACTTCTTGGCGGTGTTGTTTTTCGTGGCCATTTCTCAAACTCCTCTAGACAAAGAACACGAAGGTCACGATGACGAAGATCGGCATCAGGATCGGGACGGACCACTTGACCATGTAGCCGAAGAAGCTGGGCATGGGAATGCCGGCCT
>CBDUYZ010000115.1:0-7661 GCA_965371575.1 uncultured bacterium | reverse complement strand
ATCGTCGTCATCTGGGGCGACGACATCGGGCAGGCCAACCTGAGCGCCTACACCATGGGAGTGATGGGCTACAGCACACCCAACATCGACAGCGTCGCCACCGACGGCATGATCTTCACCGACTATTACGCCGAGCAGAGCTGTACCGCCGGCCGCTCGGCCTTCATCACCGGCCAAAGCGTATTCCGGACCGGGCTGAGCAAGGTCGGGATGCCGGGCGCTGATTTGGGCATGCGGGATGAGGACCCCACTATTGCCGAAATGTTGAAATCCCTTGGTTACGCCACGGGTCAGTTCGGCAAGAACCACCTGGGTGACCGGGACGAGATGCTTCCGACCAACCACGGCTTCGACGAGTTCTACGGCAACCTGTACCACCTGAATGCCGAAGAAGAACCCGAACATCCCGATTACCCCAAGGACCCCGAATTCCACAAGAAATTCGGCCCCCGCGGCGTGATCCACAGCTACGCCGACGGCCGCATCGAAGATACCGGACCGCTGACCAAGAAACGCATGGAAACCATTGACGACGACGTGGCCGACCGCTCCGTCGCCTTCATCGAACAGCAGCACAAGGACGGCAAGCCGTTTTTCGTCTGGGTCAATTTCACCCACATGCATTTCCGGACCTATGTGCCGGATGAGGATCACGGCCAGTCGGGCAAATGGCAAAGTGTCTACCATGACGCCATGATCAACCACGACAACAACGTGGGCACGGTGCTCGCCAAGCTCGATGAACTGGGCATCGTCGACAATACGATCGTGTTCTACAGCACCGACAACGGCCCCCACATGAACACCTGGCCCGACGGCGGCATGACCCCGTTCCGGTCCGAGAAGAACACCAACTGGGAAGGCGCCTACCGGGTACCGGCCATGGTGCGTTGGCCCGGCCACATCGAGGCGGGTTCGGTTTCCAACGAGATCATGTCCCACATGGACTGGTTGCCCACCCTCGTGGCCGCGGCCGGCGACCCGGACATCAAGGACAAGCTGCTCAAGGGGCACAAGGCCGGCGACAAGGAATTCAAGGTCCATCTGGACGGGTACAACTTCCTGCCCTACCTGACCGGCCAACAGGACAAGGGTCCCCGTGAGGAATTCTTCTACTTTTCCGACGACGGCGACTTGACCGGCCTGCGCCATGACAACTGGAAGATCGTCTTCGCCCAGCAGCGGGCCGCCGGCACCATGCTGGTCTGGAGCGAGCCCTTCGTGAACACCCGTATGCCCTGGCTGTTCAACCTGCGCACCGACCCCTATGAAAAAGCCACTTTGACCTCCAACACCTACTGGGACTGGTACCTGGATCACGTCTTTCTGCTGCTTCCGGCAGTGGACATCGTGGGCGAGTTCCTGGCCACCTTCCAGGATTACCCGCCCCGCCAGAAGGCAGCCAGCTTCACGATCGACCAGGTCATGGATCAGTTGACGATTCCAGCCGGCGGTGGATGACAGGTCGCACCGGATATCCCACAGCACCCTCCCCTGCCGGGAGGGTGCTGTATTTTTTCACGACGTCCGATGCGTTATTAACCCGGATTATTAATGAATCACCGTAGCAAGGGTGTGTATGATCAGATTTGACAGTGCCCTCGCAAGGTTTTGGGACCGAGACGTACCAGTAGGTACGTTGAGGGAGCAAAACCGAGAACGTGCTGTCAAATCTGATCATACGCGGTCGCAGTAGGTGATTCGTGAATAATCCGGGTTAACCCTTGTCAATGCGGGATTTCGGTTGCTAGGATGAGTCGGCCCGAAAGTCAGTTCTTGTCACCCTCGCCATGAACCAGGCAGGTTATTCATGAAATCGGTGCTTCCATCGACTTGTATTTCCCGGGGTTTGGTGATATGCGTCCTACTTACGGCGCTTCTGACGGCGGTGAATCCCGCTTTGGCCCAGGAAAATGAAGAAGAGTCATTCCCCGGTCCATCCCATTACCTGCGCGGTGCCTTCCAGGCGGGCTCGGTTCTGCAGACCAACGACTTTCTTAAGGGGGACAACCTGTCCGGCGAGCCGATCGACAGTTTCAAGTCGCTCCGACTGGAATTCGGCTGGCAGACGGACGGCTCCAGGGACTGGCACCATTCCTACAATTTCCCGTCCTACGGTATCGGCATCTACGGAACCGATCTCAACAACGATGAGGAACTGGGCACCCCGACATCCCTCTACGGGTTCTACGTCTGGCCCCTGATCCGTGGTGAGCGCTGGCGATTCAATTTTGATATGGCTTTCGGTTTGACGAACGACTGGGAACCCTACGACCCGGTGACTAACCCCAAAAACATCGCCATGGGACTGGGGCGCTCGGTGCACATCGAAGGTGGTCCGAATGTCGAGTACCGCCTGGCCGACCGCTGGGCGCTGATCGGCGGCATCACTTTTACTCACTTCTCCAATGGTGGCACCCAGCGGCCGAACCACGGTCTCAACCAGGTTGGCCCTCTCCTGTTCGTCAAATACGACACCGATACCCCGGTCACTCCCCCGGCCCGGCGTCATATCGACGAATATCCCGAGGGCTGGGACCTGACGGTTACCGGCTCGGCGGGTAAGCGAAATCTCAACCTGGAACTCACCGATCCGGAACTGGCGGAAATATACCTGAACCGCAGCTATTTCATCGGCAACCTGACCGTGGGCATGGGCCGCCGGTTCTCCTACAAGTCGCGCTACGTATTCGGACTGGATCTGGGTTACGACGAATCGGTGGGCGACCTGATCGAACTCGACGCCTTCAACAACGGCTACAACGCCACCGGTACTACTGGCGACAATTTCGAACTGGCGCTGTTCGGCGGTTACGAGATCATCGCCCACCGGACCCACCTGATCATCCATCTGGGCTACAAGATACTGAGCAAGAACGTGCCCGGGCGTCTGCCTGATTTCTACCACCGGCTGGGTGTGAAGCAATTCGACTATCAGAACTGGTTTGCCGGCATGAACGTGCGCTTCCACGAACTCGGCAGCGCGGACAACCTCGAGTGGACTATCGGTTACAAGGTCGGGCTTTGACCTTGTCAATCATCAGACCATGTCTTGAATTCTCCGCAAATCCGCCGGACTTCCCATGACCAGCATCCGATCATCATCACCGAATTCATACTGCCCATCAGGCACCCGCCCGACAATCTGCGGATCCCCTGCGAAGTGCTGCTTGATCAACAGCACCGTCACGCCGTAGCGGTTGCGCAGGTCCAAGCCCGCGCAGTTGTGACCGATGAACGCCGCGGGTACGGCCACCTCGGCCAGGCTCAACCCCGCGACACCCGGCATTGGCGTGAAGCGGCCGACATCCTCCAGCGAAGTTACCATGCTTGAGGCCATCTCGCGCTTGAACATCTCATTGTTGTACTGCTGAATGACATCCTGCACCTGGATCGCACCGACCAGGACTCCGTCGGCCACCACTGGAACCTCGTATTGATATCGGTCCAGTTGGCGAATGACCTTGTCCAACCGGTCGTCCGGTCGCACCTCCGGGTAGCCCTCGGTATGCATGATGTCATGGGCGATGATCGCCTGCTTCGTGCTCTGATTCACGCCGAGGAAGGGCCGCAAATCATCGAAATTGACAATCCCCTCCAGACGGTCCCCGGATCCGACGACAAAGACGGAGTTGTGCCGGTTGGCCATGAACAGGGAAAGCAACTCGAACAGTTTAGCCCGGGAATTCACCTTGCCCTCGGGTTCACACATCACATCGACGGCACGAAGGTGGCTCAGCACATTGAGGCTGCGTCCCTTGAAAAGGTCCAACCCACGGCGCAACAGCTTCATGGTGTAGATCGAGGCACTGTTGATCCGCGCGGCCAGCATGGTGGCAATCACACACGATATCATCAAGGGCAGGATAATTTTGTAATCGCCCGTCAACTCAAAAATAATCATGAAGGCCGTCAAGGGAGCATGGGTCGTCGCCGCGACCACCGCCCCCGCCCCGACAAGGGCATAGGCCCCGGATGAGGACGTCGCCAACGGCCAAATGTTGTGGACAACCGTGCCCAGTCCGCCCCCGGCCATGGCCCCGATCATGAGCGAGGGTGCAAAAATTCCACCCGAGCCACCGGACCCGATAGTGACCGCGACGGCCACGATCTTGACCACCATCAGCAGCAGCAGCGTCTGCAGCAGCAGGTCTTCGTGCAGGGCCATCTCGATGGCCTCGTAGCCCACTCCCATGATCTCCGGAAATCGCAGCGCCATCAGTCCGATCAGAATACCGCCGATGACCGTTTGCAAGACACTCGGAATCCTGGCCAAGGGGCCCTCAAAAAAATCCTCGGTGAAATAGAGGACTTTGATGAACGACAACCCCACAAACGCAGCCACCACCCCCAGGAGCCCATAGATGCCCAATTCCCAGGAGCTGACCAGGGAATACTCCGGGATCACGAAAGCCGGCAAATCCGCAAAGAAGTGGTGGCTGACCACCGTTGCCGCCACCGACGAGATTACGATCGGGGTCAGCTGGGTCGGCGCAAAGTCTCCGAGGATCACTTCGGCAGCAAACAGAACCCCGGCAATCGGAGCGTTGAATGTGGCGGCAATACCTGCTGCCGCACCACATGCCACCAGGGTGCGCAACCGACGCTCGCCCAGGTGCATCAGTTGCCCGACAGCCGACCCCAGGGCCGAACCGATCTGCACAATGGGACCCTCGCGCCCCACCGAACCGCCGGTTCCTATGCAAAGCCCTGACGCGACCAACTTCGCCAGCACCACCCGCGCCCTGATCCGCCCCCCGCGCAACATGACCGCTTCCATCACCTCGGGCACTCCGTGCCCCTTGGCTTCCCGCGCGAAAAAATGTGTGATCAACCCGACGAGCAGGCCTCCGGCGGCTGGAATGAGAATCAATTGCCAGGGGGGATGGGCGCGCAGGCCCTCCAGGGTAAAAGCCGGCATCTGCCAGGCCTGGACCTGCACAAACTGAATAAATTTGCGAAAACCCACCGCACAGAGGCCACCCAACAGTCCGACCAGAACCGCCAAGAAGACCATCAGCGTGTGGTAGGACTCCAGGAACCGGAAGCGCAAACGACGTATTTTTGTAAACTGACTTAATTTCATGGGAAGAATATCCAGGCTGGGAAGACGGAGGGCCAATTATTTTTCAATCGAAGCGTCCGCTATATCATGTCTATCTTCAACCAAGATTATCCGGTGGTCCCACAAGGGAGGCGGTCAGCCGAATCTTTACCCTGGAATTACTCAACCGATTCGCTAACCTTCTGGTTTATTCGGCCCTGACCCGGGAACACCTGGTCTGGTGAAGTTAAATCCAGTCCGGAGTTTGTTGTTCTACCATGAGGCGGTGATCCATAAATGAACCCGGGACGGAGCACGATGAAGGGCCACGGCAGTGAAGCCAGGGCCAAAACCCGCTTTGTCGCCAGTTCGATGTTCCTGTTGGCGGTCGGTTTCTTCCTGGTCAAGGTCGGCCGTGACGCCCTCTTCATCCAGGGACAAGGTCTTTTCGATCTGCCCAAGGCCTACCTGGGCATCGCCCTGCTGGCGGGACCGGCTGCGGGCCTTGTCTTGGCCATGATGCGTTCCATCGGACCCCGTGCCACCAGGCTGGTTCTTTCCGGCCTGGTGAGCCTACTGCTTATCCTGTTCTCGGCTCATATTCGGCCCGGGGGCGGGCTGTTGATGATCGGCTTCTTTGTTTTTGTGCCACTGGTCTGGGGCGTGCTCTATTCCATGTCCTGGTTGCTTGCGGGAGAATTGCTGGATGGTGCATCCCCTCGTCAGTTGGCCGAATCCTATGGACTGATCGGAGGAGCCGCCATAGTGGGCGGAATATCGGGAGGATTGGCGGCCAAGTTCCTGGCCGATTTTCTGCAGCCCAACCAGACCCTTTGGCTCGCTGCGGCGGTGATCGCTGCCTCGGGCATGGTCATCGGCTGGGCCCAGCTGCGTTGGCCTGCCCGGATGGCCCCGCCAGGACCGGATAAGCGGCCAACGATGACGCAAGGCATGGCATCCGTTGTAAGGAGCCGCTTCGGTCTGTTGTTGCTGGGAGTGGGGATGGCCGCAGGCCTGGTGGGTGTTCTGCTGGAGTTCCAGTTCTATCTGGCAGCCACCGGAGGGGGCGAGTTCACCCGGGACACCACCGATTTCTTTGCAAACATCTACATAGTTCTCAATGTCTCGGCCCTGGCCCTGCAGGTTCTGGTGTTGCCTCGTTTGCACAAATGGATCGGAGTCGGGGGCAGCCTGCTGATCCTGCCATTGGTTCTGGTTGGCGGTGCGGGGGCCCTGGTGGCCGGTGTGTCTCTGCTCGGCATCTCGTCTCTGCGTGTTGCCGAGGGCGGTTTGAAGTCCTCGCTCCACAGGCCCAACTGGGAGCAGACTTACTTGCTGCTGTCGGAACTTGACCGCCCCGTGGCCAAGATGCTGGTCGATGGATTCGGCGTTCGCGTAGCCGAGGGCATTGCGGGCGGTTTTCTCCTGTTGTGGCTGACGCGATATGCAACCGTGTCGGACGTGGTTGCCGGTGGGACCAACCGAGCCCTTGCCCTTCTGTTCATATTCTCTCTGGTTTGGCTGTTGTTGACCTGGGCCTTGCGGCGGAAGATCCACTCCCACACCGCACTGGACCGGGATGCCCATTGTTTCCAGTACGGTATCCCACTGCCCGACTGCTGACATGTCACGTTTGTTCTCGGAGAGGGCATCCAAAGGGCGAAGTGTTGCAGAGATCTGGAATGACGACTGGCGCTGTTTGCTGAAGGAGAAATCATGTTCCTGTTCAATCCTCAGGATTTCAACCCGGGCAACCTTGATGATGCATCCCAGGAAATCATGCGCAAGACAGTCCGGTTTTTTGAGGACAAGGGCAAGGCAAGCATCAAGGAAGACGATCACCAGCGGATCTGGTACACCGACTTCCTGGAGTTCGTAAAAAAAGAGCAGGTGTTTGCGACGCTGCTCACCCCCTCACGGTTCGGCAGCGGCGCACAACGATGGGACACCTACAGGATCGCCCGGTTCAACGAAATCCTCGGCTTCTACGGCCTGGCCTACTGGTACACCTGGCAGGTTTCGATCCTCGGCCTGGGCCCGGTCTGGATGTCCGGGAATGAAGGTGTGAAGCAGCGAGCCGCGGAACTTCTGCGCGAGGGGGCGGTCTTCGCTTTTGGTTTGTCCGAGCGGGACCACGGCGCGGATGTCTACTCCACCGAAATGACATTGACCCCGCAGGACGACGGCACCTGGCTGGCCAACGGATCCAAGTACTACATCGGCAACGGCAACGAGGCTCCGTTGGTGTCGACCCTCGGCAAAATGGCCGACACCGGCGAGTTCGTCTTCTTTGCGGCGGACTTCAACCACGAAAAATACGAACTGGTCAAGAATGTGGTGGCCAGTCAGAACTTTGTTGCCGAGTTCGCCCTGCACGACTACCCGGTCACCGAAGCCGACATCATCGCCCGCGGCGACAAGGCCTGGGATACGGCGATGAACACCGTCAACATCGGCAAATACAACCTGGGCTGGGCATCGATCGGAATGTCCACACACGCTTTCCACGAATCGATCAACCACGCTTCCGGGCGTATTCTCTACGGGAATCCCGTGACCGATTTCCCCCATGTGCGCAACCTGTTCGTCGACGCCTACGCGCGCCTGGTCGCCATGC
>CBDUYZ010000114.1:0-7783 GCA_965371575.1 uncultured bacterium | reverse complement strand
ATATCTTCCAGGGACTCGCGAAGTTCAGCCGCCTCGGCAGCGCCAAGAGCCAGCTCCAGGCCGCGGAGGCCACGCGGGACTATACCAGGGAACTGGTGGTCGAGGATGTGACCGCCGCCTATTTCAACCTTCTGCGCTACCAACGGCTGCTGGAGGTGGCCATCGAGACGCAGGACCAAGTGCAGCTCGAGTTGGAGAGGACCGAGACCTATTTCCGCCTCGGCAGCGCCGCCAAGAGCGATGTGCTGCAACAGCGGGTTCAGCTGGAGAACGCCAAGCTGGACGTAGTGGTGGCCGACAATACGGTCAAGCAGTCCTTCGCCGACCTGGCCTATGCCATGAACCGTCCCTTGGCGGAGGGTTTCACGGTCGACGCGTCAATCCTCGACACGGACTACAATGTGCCCGTGGTCGACGCCCTCTACGCCGAAGCCCTGGCCAACCGTCTGGATCTCATCAGCTCGGAACACAACCTCGAGGCCCGCAACAAGGACGTGACCACGGCCACTAGCGCCGCCTGGCCGAATCTTGACGTCTTCGCCAGCCACGATCGCTACGAGAACGATTCGCCCTTCCGGTTCGGCTCCAGCCGTTCGGCCAGCACGACCTTCGGTTGGACGGCATCCTGGAACATCTTCGATCGCCTGCAGACCTGGACGGGCCGCTCCCAGGCCCAGGCCAACGCCCGGATCGCGGAGTACCAGCTCCAGCAGGCCAAACTCAACGTCCAGGTCGAGATTCGGCAACTGCACAACTCCCTGGTCGAGGCGCGCGAGAAGGCCCACCTCAGCCGTGAGATGATCATCCAGTCGGAGGAGGAGCTGCGGCTTGCCCGCGAGATGTTCCGCGTGGGAGCGGGCACGACGCTGGACATCATCCTTGCCCAGGCCAACCTGGCCAACTCCCGGGCCCAGGAGGTGCAGGCCATGTGCGATTTCCTCATCGCCCGGACGCAGATGTACCGCGCAGTGGGACGGGCCAACACCTGGGCCGGCGGGTAATATCCATGAACGGATCAGCCCCTGGCCCCCTGATTTCAGTCAAGGATCTACACAAGATCTTCCAGGTCGGCAGGCAGACCGTCCACGCGGTCCAGAGCATCGATCTGGAGGTGAACCGTGGGGACCACCTGGCGATCATGGGTCCCAGCGGTTCGGGGAAATCCACCCTGATGAACATGCTGGGCTGCCTGGACACACCGACCCGGGGCACCTATTACCTCAATGGCACAGAGGTGAGCACCCTCAGTGACGACCAATTGGCGGAGATTCGCAACCGGGAGATAGGTTTCGTCTTCCAGACCTTCAACCTGCTGCCCCGCAGCACAGCGGCCCAAAACGTCGAGTTGCCCCTGATCTACGCGGGCGTCAAGGCAGGGGTGCGGGCCGAACGGGTCGCCGCGGCCATCGAGGCGGTGGGGCTGTCCGACCGGCGGGCCCACAAACCCAATGAACTGTCCGGCGGCCAACGGCAGCGCGTGGCCATAGCCCGGGCCCTGGTCAACAATCCTTCCCTGCTGCTCGCGGACGAGCCCACCGGCAACCTGGATTCGACGACGAGCAACGAGATCATGCAGATCCTCGACGGTCTCAACGCCAGGGGCCACACGGTGATCATCGTCACCCACGAAGAGGAGATCGCGGCCCGCTGCCGACGGGTGCTCCGGCTTCACGACGGCCGAATCATCAGCGACAAGAGTCGGACTCCTTCGTCCTGACATTCATATCCTCCGCCGGTTCAAGTCGGCCCCGATTCGGTCGAAATATTCCAGACAAACCCGAATACCGGCTGATGTTGTTCCACGGGACGGACAGTTCCGGACACCGGCGCGGCGACTGGCAGGGACCGCGGAGCCTACGGATGTACTTTTTCTATTTCTATCCCCTGGGACTGGATCGTCGGCGGACACGACTCCCGGTGTTGTCCGGTTCCCTGATGGCGTCGATGGTCGTTGCCTTCCTGTGGGTCCGGTATTTCCCCGACCACGGTCCCTGCTCACCCTATGAACTTGTCTTCCAGCCGGGCAGCGGTTCGCCCCTGACCGCACTGACGGCCATCTTTCTGCACGGGAGCTGGATGCACCTGTTGGGCAACCTTCTGTATCTCCATGTTTTCGGACCACCTTTGGAGGACTGCCTGGGGCACGTGAAGTTCCTGATCTATTTCCTGATCATGGGCGTGGGAGGGACTCTGGCTCATGGCCTGACCTCGGCACTGGATTTGCTCGGGCAGGGCGGGGCGGGAGTGATGGGTGCTTCGGGGGCCATTGCCGGTCTGCTGGCGTATTCCCTTGTCCGGTTCTACGACGCCAGAGTGGAGGTGGCCTGGTGGGTGTTGGCACCGCTGGGTGGACACAACAAGGCGGGGCGGTCCCGGATCCCCTTGGCTGCCGCAGTGGCGTTCTGGCTCTTGCTGCAGATCGTCCAGGCTCTTCTTGCGGCCGAAACTGGCGCCAACATTTCCTTCGGGGCCCACTTCGGCGGGTTTGGTTTGGGGCTGGTGTTGGCTCTTATGATGGGCGAACTGACAGACGGGCGGACCGATGCGGTCGGCGCGCGGGCCGAACGGTATTTCCGGGACGGGCAATTCCACGCTGCGGTCGGTGCCTGGACCGAGTACCTGGTACGATCACCGGGGAATCTGACAGCTAGACTTGAACTGGCCCGTGCCCAGAAGCTGTGCCATCAGGAGGGGAAGTCGCTGGAAAACTTCCGGCACGTTTTCCATGCCCAACTGGCAGCCGGGCGGATTCCCGAGGCCCTTGAGGTCTTCGACGAAGCAAGCCGCGGGCGGGGCGGACATTGCCTGGCGCCCGAGGACTTGGCCAAGGTGGCCTACTACAAGGAGAAACAGCTCGATTACACGGGAGCCCTGAGCGCGTACCGCCTACTCTACGAGACGTATCCCGAGCATCCGGAGGGTCAGCGGGCCCTGGTACGGGTCATAGTCTTGTACCACGGCAAGGTAGCCGATCCCCACCAAGCCCGTCAGTGGCTGCGGCGGGCTTGGTATCAGATGCCTCCCGGAAGTTGGCGGACATATCTGGAAAGTGAGTTCAGCTTGGCAGAAGAGCCGCGTGGAGTTGTTCCGGAAGGCTCTGCGGCAGGTCGCCTGTCACAATAACTCTGAGCGCCGAACCATCGGCGCGCATTCGCCACGGGGGGCAGCCGAAATCATGCAGCAGGCCGGAAACGTGTCGCTGGACCTCTATCCAACTGTCGGGCCGGCCGCCGGCCAGGCTGATGCACGTCAGATCATCCTGCCAGACCATGGTTCCGTTGACCGGATCAGTCGTCTGTTCCAACGTTTCACGCAAACCGTCGAGGGCCGCTCGCCGGGCCAGGATCTCCCAACGAAAGCCTTCCCCGCTATCCAGCCATTCGGCAACCGTGCCGGCTGGGTCGAGCCGTTCCAGCAGAAGGTCGCGCCACCGGCGGCCCAACTGGTTGTCGTCGGTGGCCAGCCGGAGCCTGGTGATGTCGCGGTCCACGTTCATCACAAGGGGCCGGTAGCGGATCTCGCGCTGGCAGGGGCCGGGCGCCTGATCCGTGTCGGTAACGGAAGGGTGCTCGGCGGAAGCCGCAAATTCGGCGGTGCCCGCAGGACCGATGGTCGTGCCGGGGCCGTCGTGTAGACTGGAGCGCACAATGAGAGGGACCTCGTGAACCGCGGCGTATTCCACGGCCCTGATGTGAACGACGCCGCAACCGGAGGAGGCGATCCGGCTCATCTCGTCCCAGCTCAGGTTTTCATGAAGACGGGCGTCGGCCACCAGGCGGGGATCGGCGCTCATGACGCCGTCGACATCCTTGAGGATTTCACACCGGACGGCCCCGAGAGCCGCCGCCAGGGCAACCGCGGTCGTGTCGCTGCCGCCGCGGCCAAGGGTGGTGATCTCCCGCTCGCGACTGACTCCCTGGAATCCGGCTACCACCACAGTGAAGCCGGCGGCCAGGGATTCGCGTACCCGGTCGCCCTTGACCTCGAGAATCCTGGCGTCGTTATGGCTGTTGTCGGTGATGATCCCGCACTGGCTGCCGGTATAGCTGATGGCCGGGCAACCTTCACCGGCCAAGGCCATCGACAGCAGGCTCATTGTGATGCGTTCGCCGACCGAGAGCAGCATATCCAACTCCCGGCGGGGCGGAGAAAGGTTGGTCCGGTGGGCCAGATCGGTGAGTTCGTCAGTGGTCTTGCCCATGGCACTGACCACGACCACTACCTGGTGGCCCCGGTCGCGAGCCCGTCGAATATCCTGGGCGACGGCCTGGATCCGGTCGATGTCCGCGAGACTTGATCCGCCGTATTTCCGGACCAGTATACTCCCGGCGGTGCTGCGGCGGGGATTGATCAAATCTGGTCCTTTCGTAGGAAGCCCGACCGTGAACCAGGGTTGCCGGTCCGGTAGCGAGGGGATGTCCGATGCCTGTCAGGATAGTTCAAAAGGAAATCATGTTCAAAAGCAATAAGATAGTTATAAATGGGGCCTCGCCCCGCCCCGTATCCGGACCCGCGGCCAGGCCGGAGAATAGAGACCGGGATTGGCGCCTGGGCCGGTTCGGTCCCGAAGGGCTGACCGACCGGGAGCTGCTCTCCTGCGTGCTGGGTCCGGGCGGCCGGATTCCTGCTGCCGAAGCAGCCCGGAAGTTGCTTGAATCCTACCCGGGACTGGGGGAATTGGCGGCCGAACGCCCGGCGTCCCTGGTCCATGGTTTTGGCCTCGGACCAGTGCGGACCAGGCGTTTGCTGGCGGCTTTCGAATTGGGATTCAGGGCTGGTGGCCCCCCTCGGAGGGCGGGATTCGCAGTTCGCAGCCCCGCGGATGTCCATCATCTGCTGAGAGAAGAATTTCGCGGTCTTGACAGGGAGAGGTTCCTCGCGCTTTATCTCGATACTAGGCATCGTGTCGTGGCGGCCGAAACAGTCTCCATCGGGTCTTTGAACGCCTCCCTGGTTCACCCCCGGGAGGTGTTCAAGCCCGCCGTTGCGATGTCCGCCGCCGCGGTCATTGTGGCTCACAATCACCCCTCGGGCGATCCCAGTCCCAGCGGTGACGATCTGGATCTGACGGCCCGGCTTGACCGTTGCGGAGATCTGCTGGGTATTGCATTATTGGACCACCTCGTGGTGGGTGCCGAAGAAATAATCAGCATCAGGGAATTTGGCTGGCCGGAGTCTCCTCTTGAATGATCCGGTGCGGTTCTTCCGGAAGGATTCGGAAAAATGTTCAAACGTTTGCAGGGGATGTTCACCAACGACATCGCCATCGATCTCGGGACAGCCAATACGCTGGTGTACATCAAGGGCAAGGGTATTGTCCTGAACCAGCCTTCTGTCGTTGCGCTGGACAAAGAAACGGGCAAGGTCTACGCGGTCGGCGCCGAGGCCAAGGCCATGTTGGGCAAGACCCCTGATCGGATATCAGCTATCAGACCCATGAAGGACGGCGTGATCGCCGACTTCGAGGTAACCGAGTACATGCTGCGCGAATTCATCAAGATCGCCCAGAAGAGACGCCACTTCATCGCTCCGCGGATCGTGGTCTGCGTGCCTTCGGGCATTACAGAGGTGGAGAAAAGGGCGGTGCGCGACAGCGCCAAGCATGCCGGCGCCCGGGAAGTGTTCCTGGTCGCCGAACCCATGGCCGCGGCCATCGGCGTCGGGTTGCCGGTGGACCAACCCAGCGGCAACATGATCATCGACGTGGGGGGGGGCACCACGGAAATTGCTGTCATCGCGCTGAACGGCATCGTCTGCGACACCAGTATCCGGGTCGGCGGGGACGAATTGGACGAAGCCATCATCAGCTACATCAAGAAGAACCACAATCTGCTGATCGGCGACCAGACCGCCGAGAACATCAAGAAGACCATCGGCTCGGCCCATAAATTCGACGAAGAGCGTGAGATGGAGGTCAAGGGGCTGTACCAAGTCTCTGGCGTGCCCAAAACCCTGAAGATCTCCTCGATGGAGATCCGCGAGGCCCTGGTGGAACCCATTCAGGCCATCTGTGACGCCCTGAAGCATTCTCTGGAACAGACCCCTCCCGAACTGGCCGCGGACATCAAGGACCGCGGCATCGTGCTGACCGGCGGCGGTGCTTTGCTCAAGGGGCTGCCGGAACTTTTACGTGAGCAGACGGACCTGCCCATCAATCTCATGGATGACCCCCTCTTCTGTGTGGTGTTGGGAACAGGTAAGATCCTGGACGATTTCGAACGCTACCGCCCAGTCATCATGCGGGGCGGTCGGAACTGAAGAGTGGGCACGAAGCCATGATGGGCAAACCTATCAGCTTTCCTCTGCGGGGCGAGTCCCTGACCCTGGTGGTCTTTGTCGTCCTGTCTGTGACCCTGATGATCCTGCCGTCCGATACCCGGATCCTTGTGGCCGACCGCCTCGGCCTCGTTCTGACGTCACCCTATTGGCGGCTGCGGGATTTCGGACAGGACGTGTTCCAAATCCGGGACGACAACGCCTGGCTCAAGAAGCGGGTGACCGAAATGGAACTTCTGGTCGCCACAGGTGAGCGCATACAGCGTGATGCGGACCGCTTGGCCGGTCCCGCGCTGGATCCCGGGTACGATGGTGATCTGGTGCCCTGCCGCGTGGTAATGCGGCAGCGCGCCAGGTTCGCCACCATGATCAAGGTACACAGTGTGATTCCGGTGGCCTGGCGGGCCTGGCAGCCGGTGATATCCAGTGAGGGTTACCTGGGTCGGTTGTGTTCGGTGATCAACGACCGAGAGGCTTGGGTGGAACTCATGATCGCCCCCGAATTCGCGCTGGGGGTCGAGATCGAAAGGACTGGGCTCCTGGGCGTGCTGCGGCCCCGGGGCGACCGTTTCGTGCTGGAGATGATCGGACGGGACGAAGACGTGCAGCTCGGGGATACCGTCATCACCTCGGGCATCGCGGAGATCCGGGAGGGAGCCGCCGATCCGGGCGGCGCGGTGCTGACTCCCCGGGGCTTTCCTGTCGGCACCATCGTGGAAGCGTTTTCACCTTCGGAACAGATATTCAAGCAGATCGTAGTCGATCCCGCGGCTTCCTTCGGTTTCAATGAAACGGTGTTCGTCGTCACCTCGCTGGCTCCAGGGCCCGGGGTCGGAGCTGGAGGGGTCAGGTGAGACAGCACTTGCGCCTGGTCCTTCTCTGTTCGGCGGTAGCTTTCGTGGGCGGCACCATGGTGGGGCCTCTGATCGCCATCGGAGGCGTGGCGCCTGATTTCACCATAATTGCCCTGGTCATCTTAGCCCTGGCCGCCGGCCCCGGTCCGGGCACCGTCGGTGGGTTCCTGCTGGGTCTGGTCCAGGATCTCTCCAATCCGGCCCTGTTGGGGTTGCAGGCTCTCTGCAAGACGGTGCTGGGTTTCGGACTCGGCAGGCTGCGGGGAAGGCTTGTGCAAGGGATGCCGTTGGTGGAGGCCACAGTGATTGCCATTTCGGTCGTGGCCCACGATCTGATATTCCTGTTGATCCAGAGCAACCTTTCTGACGAGAACAGTTTTCTGTCCCTGTTCACACGGACTCTGCCCGCCGCCGTGTATTCGGGGCTGGTTGGAATTCCCTTCCTGCGGCTGGCCGAATTCCTGGGCGTCCTGAGACAGGAAGATTGACATGCTGGAACGGGATCACCTCCTGCGCCAGGCCATTTTCCGGTCTGTTGTGGTTATTCTGTTCCTGATTCTCTTCGGCAATATCTTCGTGATGATGGTGGTGGACCATACCGAATACAAGAACCAGGCGCTGCATAACAGACAGATCAGTTACCGGAAGCGGGC
>CBDUYZ010000113.1:0-7871 GCA_965371575.1 uncultured bacterium | reverse complement strand
GGACCAGTTCCGCGGCGCGGTGTTCGGCCTGGCCAAGGTCGCGTGGTACCATCAATTCGCGGGCACCATGAGCCCCTTTACGAATTCGTACTACATCGGGCTTCAGCTGGAAACCGGCAATGCCTGGCGCGATTATGACGCGGTGGGCTGGGACGACCTGCTGTACAGTGGCCTGGTATCGGTGATGGCCAGGACCAAACTCGGCCCCCTGGCCGCGACCTATGGACGGGCCGAGGACGGCCATGACTCGTTTTATCTCACCTTGGGCACAATCCAGGGCTTCCTGGATTGAGCGACGGAGCCCCCCGGAGCCGAATATCGGCTGAACCTGTATTATTTCTCCCAATTGAGTTGAGGATGGCCCCGCTCGCGTCTATCATCTTGGGATCAACGTATTCTTAAACCCGAGGAAGGGAACCATGTCCTTGAAACTGGGAATCATGGGATTCGGGCGCCTGGGACGGAACATGTTCCGGATCGCCCACAACGATCCCGAGGTCACTTTCGCGGCCGTCAGCGATGTCGCCGACGCCGAGACCCTGGCCTACTTGACCAAACACACAACGGTGGAGGGCCTGTTCGAAGGCGACCTCAGGCAGGAAGGCCACACGCTGGTGACTGAACGCCAGCGCACTCGCGTAGTGCACGGCAACCGCCCCGGGGAAGTGCCTTGGGACGTGCTGGGTGCGGATATCGTGATCGAAGCCACCGGGCAGTTCCGTACCCGCCGGGTTCTGGAGCGCCACCTCGAGTCCGGCGCCAAGGCCGTGCTCCTGTCCACGCCGTCGATAGGTGAAGTCGACCGCATGGTCATCAACGGGGTCAACGACCACGAACTGACCGCCGAGGACCGGATCGTCTCCAACGGCAGCAGCAGCTGCCACGCGCTGGCCCTTGTGCTCAAGGTGCTGCACGAGGAAGTCGGCCTCAAGAGAGCCACCATGACCACGGTCCACGCCTACACCAGCGATCAACAATTGAGCGACAGCGCCGGCGCCGACCTCAGGTGGAGCCGTTCTGCCGCAGCGAACATCATCCCCAACTCCAGTTGGGCCCCCAAAGCGGTGATGAAATTGATTCCCGAGCTGGAGGGCAAGGTCAACGGCATCGCCCTGAACGTACCAGTGTCCGCTGGGTCCAACCTCGACCTGGTGGTGGAACTCGAGAAGCCTCTGACGGCCGAAGAGTACAACGCGATCTTCGCGGAAGCCGCCGGTGGCAAGTACAAGGGTCTGCTGGGTTACACCACGGAACCGATCGTCTCCAGCGACGTGATCGGCAACCCCCACTCCGGTGTCATCGACTCCCTGGCGACGCTCTCTTTGAACAACGGGTTGATCAAGAGCATCGTCTGGTACGACAACGGCTGGGCCTACGCCTACCGCCTTCTGGAAACCGCCAAGAAAATGGCCGCCTTGATCGGCAGCGGGGAGGTCAAGTCATGAGGATCGCAATCAACGGCTTCGGACGAATCGGCCGCTCGGTCTTCCGGCTGCTGAACCAGAAAAAGGGCGTCGAGGTGGTGGCCATCAACGATCTGGCCGACTCGGCCGCCCTGGCCTATCTGCTTCGCCACGACACGGTGATGGGTCCTTTCGAGGAACCAGCCCAGATGGAGGGTGACATCATGGTCACCTCCCATCAGAAGGTGAAGATGACAGAGATCCCCGACCCGAAGGAGCTGCCCTGGAAAGAAATGGGCATCGATTTCGTGGTCGAGGCAACCGGACGTTTCCGCAAGCGGGCCGAGATAGCCCAGCATATCGACGCGGGCGCCAGGAAGGTGCTGCTGACCGTGCCGGCCAAGGACGAGATCGACGCCACCATCGTCCTGGGAGTCAACGACGAGGATCTGAAGCCCGAGCATCAGATCGTGTCGAACGCCTCGTGCACGACCAACTGCCTGGCTCCCCTGGTCTACGTGTTGGACAAGGAGTTCGGCATCGAGTACGGCCTGATGACCACGGTGCACGCCTACACCAACGACCAGCGCCTGGCCGATGTGCCCCATTCGGACTGGCGCCGTTCGCGGGCCGCGGCCGAGAACACCATTCCCACCACGACCGGCGCCGCCAAGGCGGTGGGCATGGTCATACCCAAAATGGCGGGCAAACTCGACGGCATGGCCATGCGCGTGCCGGTGCCCAACGGTTCGGTGGTGGACCTGGTGACGATCATGTCGCGGGACGTGACGGTGGAGGAAGTGCGGGAAGCCGTGCGCGCCAACGCCGACACGGACCGGCTCCGCGCCACCCTGCGTTATGCCACCGAGGCCCTGGTCTCCAGTGACATCGTGGGTGATCCGCACTCGAGCATCTTCGACAGCGAGTACACCTCGGTGATCGAAGGCAACATGCTCAAGACCCTGAGCTGGTACGACAACGAATGGGGTTACTCGAACCGCGTGGTCGATCTGCTTGATCGGATGTATGCGCTGGGGTAGCTTATCCGTCCTTGGAGCAAAGCGCCGCCTGGTCAGCCGGGCGGCGCTCTATTACTACCCCTCGTAGAAGATCTCCAGGAATTCCCGCATCGCATCGTTGAAGATCTCCGGCTGCTCCAAGTTGGGCAGATGGCCGGCTCCTGGCACAACCACCAGTTTGGCGCTGGGCAGCGCCGCGGCCATGGCCTCCGCCTCGGTCAAGGGGATGAGCTGGTCCTCTTTGCCGTGGAGGATGAGCACCGGTACGTCAATCGCCGACAGATCGGGGGTAGAATCGGGGCGATCCCGCATGGCCGTCAGGGCGCCCACCACACCGTCTTCAGAGGTTTCCAGCATCATCTCCCGGACATACTCCACCAGTTCCGGCTGGGCCTCGTAGTTGTCCGGGGCCAGCAGCTTGGGCAACATGCCGTCGGCGATGGCGGCGGTTCCCTCGGCGATGACGACGCCGGCGGCTTTGTCCCTGGCCTCTTTCGCTTCGGCGGAATCGGCTCCGGCGCGGGTCGCGCTCAGGATGAGACCGGCCACCCTTTCGGGGTACCGCCGGTAGAATTCGAACGCGACGTACCCGCCCATGGACAGCCCGCCGACCACGACCGGGCCGGTTATACCGAGAAGGTCCAGCAGATTGGCGCAATCCTCCGCGAAGAGGCCCACGCTGTACGGAGGTTCGGTGGGATCGGTCATGCCGTGCCCGCGCAGATCCGGGGCAATCAGGCGGGCGACATCGGTCAAGTCGTTTAATTGAATATCCCACAACATGTTACTCAGCGGATAGCCGTGGATCAAAAGGACCGGTACACGATCGCAGCTGTCTTCGAAGGCCATGCGAAATCCGTCACCAGGCGGGGAGGGATTTCCGGATCCGGATAGGTCGTTCATCGCATCCTCCTGTCGACTTAACTCGAATTTTTTCTCCATAACATCCTCTCATGGGGTTTTCATTCTTGCACAGGAATAAAAGGAGCGCCGGCCCACAGGACCGGCGCCTTCCTAACATTTAGTGCACTCAGCTTCGGTGGCGTTGGGTTATCCCGTTTTCTGAAGATCCCCGGGAATCCCGAATTCAGCCATCCGCTGGAGAGGTCCCCTCAAAACAGGGACGCCACCTCCACTGAGTCGGATATATCATAACTCACTGGATCACCTCCTCATCAGGCGTGTCATCCGCGGCGAGTCCCACCTCGCCCGGCTCCGTGGGCCGCCCAGGCCGCGTGGAACCGTCGCGCTTCCTGCGCGATCAGGATTTTGGACGGGAACTGATCCCGTCCTGAAAAACCCTACCACAGCCGGACTGCCCGGCCCAGGGATTTTTCCTGGCTAAATGACTGCGAAACCGCTCCACCCGCGCAACACTTTCCTGAGACCCCCGTATCAGTTCGAGGTGCCCAGCTTAAGCATACGGCCCGGGTCTTCCCCCACACCCGGGTCAAACGGCCGCTCCCGGCCATGGTGAAGGCGAGAAATGACCATGCGCTTCTTTCGAATCCCGATTTGCGTCCCGACCATCCTGATCATCCTGAGCCTGGCAGTTCCCGCACTGGCGGGGGAAATCCATATCGCCGCCGCCAACGGAGACCTGGATCAGGTGAAGGACCTCTTTGCCCGCGACGCCACCCTGATTTCAGCTGAAAACCAGAACGCGACCAGTGACCTGCCCCTTCATTCGGCTGCCGGGGCGGGCCAACTCGAGGTGGTCCGGTTCCTCGTGGAATCCGGGGCGGAAGTGGATGCCGGCGATCGCGACGGCAGCACACCGCTGCACCTCGCGGCCCTGAGAGGTCATCTGACCTGCGTCGATTATCTGATTGAGAAAGGGGCGGATGTCGAACTCCAGGACCGGAACGGAGGCTGGTCCCTGTCCTTCGCCGTTTCGGGGGCCGATGCAGAAGTAGTCGCACGCCTGATCGAAGCCGGCGCTCCGCTGGATCTGCGCGCCACCAACGGATTGAACCTGTTGCATTATGCTGCGCTTCGGGGCATGACCGACGTATTCGACCAGGTGGTGGCCGCCGGGATCGATCCCGACACCAGGAGCGACGACGGCTCGGTCCCCCTGCACTGGGCCGCGAGAGGCGGGCAGCAGGCCATGATCGAAAAGTTAATCGCCGCCGGGGCGGATCCCGAGATAACCAATGAACACGGCAACACCCCCCTTCTGAACGCCGCCTGGCGTGGGCAGGCCGATGGCGTGACCGGGCTGATCGACAACGGGGCCGACGTCAATACAGTCGACAACTGGGAACGCTCCCCCCTGTGGACGGCCGCCGGCCAAGGCAACGCTGCAATAACCCGCTCCCTGATCGAAGCCGGAGCGAATATCGACCGTGCCAACGTCTTCGGCGAAACACCCCTGCTGCGGGCTGCCCATGAGGGGCACGCCGAGATCGTCAACATCCTGGTCGAAGCGGGCGCCGAGACCGACACCCGGGAAGCCCACTGCGGACGGACAGCCCTGCACCTGGCCGCCATGTCCGGGTACGGCGACTGTGTAGAAGCTCTGGCCGCGGGCGGGGCATCCCTGTCCGCACGTGACCAACACGGCCACAACCCCCTCGATCTGGCCCAGCGGTACGACCACGGCACCTCGGCCAAGATCCTGGCGGCCAAGGGGGCTGTTCCCGGCGAGGACCCCTCGCCGTGTCCGGCCGAATCCGGTTGCCTGGCGGTATGCAAGAACGATGCGTCCGCCCAGAAGAAGGCCCTGGCCGAAGGCGAAGCCCGCCTGTGGTACCTGGGCCACAGCGGGTACGCCGTCCAGACCCGCAACAACCTGCTCGTCTTTGATTATTTCCCCGGCGGCCGCGGGCCGGACGAGCCCGCCCTGTGCAACGGGTTCATCGACCCACAGGAAATCGCCGGAATGAACGTGACGGTCTTCGTTTCCCACGAACACCGTGACCATTTCACTCCGGAAATTTTCGAATGGGCAGACACCGTACCTGCCATCCGGTACATCATGGGCTGCTCGGCCGAGACCGAGGTGTCTTACGAACTGATGGAACCCAGGCAAGCCAGGGGATTCGACGGTGTAGAGGTCCGCACCATCGAATCCAATGACAGCGGGTTGGGATTCCTCGTCGAAGTGGACGGACTGACAATCTACCACGCCGGTGACCACGCCAACCGCCTGCGCGATTTTTCGGGTCCCTACTGCGCCGAGATCGATTGGCTGGCCGAGACGGGCGGACGACCCGACATCGCCCTGATGCCCGTTTCGGGCTGCAACTTCGGGGACCTGGAAGCCGTACGGCTGGGCGTGAACTATGCCCTGGACAAGCTGCAACCCCGGGTGTTCATTCCCCTGCACTCCTTGAACAACGAGTACCGCTACGAGGAATTCATCGATCGCTGCCGCAACGGATTCCCGGGAATTCGCATGGTGGCTCCCACACACCGCGGCGACCACTACGATTACAGAAAGGGTGAAATCAGCTGACAGACCGCCTTTTATTGCTGCCCCGGTCGTGACCCCCACCGTCATGGCTGGGGCATTATTCTGCCCCGACTTGCGGAACCACGATATACAGGTAACCTGAAGTAGGGTCGCTTTCCACCCCATCAACGAACCATTGCCGGGAGAATAATAATGGATATTTCCGGAGCCAGAACCCTGGTCACCGGCGGCAGCGAGGGCATCGGTTACGGCATCGCCAAGGTGCTGGCCGCCAAGGGTGCCCGGGTGGCGATAATGGGCCGCGGCCAGGACAAGCTCCACGCGGCGGTGGAGAAACTGGGGGTCAAGGGCATCCAGGGGGACGTCAGCATCGAAGAGGATGCCCAAGCCGCCGTCAGCCAGTTCGTCACCGAGTTCGGTGGTATCGATGTCCTGGTGAACAACGCCGGCTTCGGCTATTTCGCACCGCTGGTGGACATCGACAAGAAAGAATTCGAGGCGGTATTCGCCACCAATGTGGTCGGCGCCATGCTGATGGGCCGTGAGGCCGCCCGTCATTTCGTGAAGCAGAAAAGCGGGGTGCTTATCAACATCTCGTCCACCTCGGGGCTGTCCGGGGGGCAGACCTCCTCGGCCTACGCCGGATCCAAGTTCGCCCTGCGCGGCATGACCGAGTGTTGGCGCGCCGAGCTGAGGCGCCACAACGTACGCGTGATGCTGGTCAATCCGAGTGAGGTGCAGACGGGCTTCTTCGCGAAGACCGGCAAGCAGCAGGAGCTGTCACCACGGAAGCTGCGGCCCGAGGAGATCGCCGCGGCCATCGTCGGCGCACTGGAGATCGATGACCGCGGATTCATTCCGGAATTTTCCGTGTTCGCGACAAATCCGTTCTAGCAGGCTGTTGAAAAACTGGGTCCGGCCAGACCATGGCGGCCGGCGTTCTTCAGGACCACTCAAATCCGATCCAACCGCTCCCCCATCCGCAGGCGATGGCGCAGCTTCATCAGCCGATCGTCCAGAGCGCGCAGTTCGATCAGGTTCGCCCGCTCGTCCACACTCGGTTCGATCACCTTCTGCATGGCCCCGTTGTTGATGATGACCCGCCGGTCGCCCATCAAGGCCAGGATGGGGTCGTGGGTGGCCATCAGCACGATCTTCTCTTCGCGGATCAAAATGTCCAGGGCCTGCTGCCGGTCGATGCCGGCGTTTTCGATCTCGTCGATCAACACCACCGGACTGGCACTCAGCACCGCGGTGTCGGCGATCATCAGGGCCCGCGACTGGCCGCCGGACAGGCTGGTCACGGGTGTATCGAAGGCGAAAGGCTCGCCGGCCAGTTCGTTGGCCCAGGTCCAGATGCGCCGGCTCTTCTCCTCCGCGTCTACGGCCTGGCGGCTTTCCGCGTGCATAGCCAGGAACTCCGCGACCGTCAGATCCATGACGAAGTTCATGTTCTGGCTCAGCT
Organism: uncultured bacterium; assembly: GCA_965371575.1. Lineage (GTDB taxonomy): Bacteria > Krumholzibacteriota > Krumholzibacteriia > LZORAL124-64-63 > LZORAL124-64-63 > JAGLCY01. The sequence goes on along the minus strand of CBDUYZ010000113.1, from coordinate 566 downwards.
GGGCCACCAGTTTGTTCTCCGCTGAAAAACGCCATTTGTCGCCGGGTACCTGGCCGTTGATCATCACGTGGCGACCGGTCGGCGTATCGCCCCGGGCCACCCACTCGATGTCCGCCAGCAGCCGGCTCTTGCCGCTGCCGGTCGGTCCGACGATGCAGATCACCTCACCCACCTTCACCGTCAGTTCGCTCACCGGCTCCGGGCTGCCGTCCTTGGCGCGGCCACCGGTGATCGTCACCTCGCGCACCTTCTGCGCATCGGTGCCCAGGAAATCCTCCATGGCTGCGATGAACCCTTCCAGGTCCTTCAACTGGTCGGCTCCCAGCAATTCGGCCAGGCGAACTCCTGGCTTGTCGGCGATGCCCGCCAGTCCATTGTCGGCGAGCTGCTGCTCCACAAAAGGCCAGCGGTCCAGGAGCACCTCCACGGTCAGGGTTTCGAGCTGCCGGCTCATGTTCCGCCTCCGGTGTTCAGCGGTCCCAGGTCCTGTGGACCACCGTCGGACTTGATGCCGGTGGGCAGATCGAGATCCATCTTGCGCACGTTACCCATCTGGTAGTCCGAAC
>CBDUYZ010000112.1:0-7872 GCA_965371575.1 uncultured bacterium | reverse complement strand
GACAATTCGGTCACGCCACCCCTGGGCACGGCTTTTTCCAGCCACTTGAGGAACTTGACCATGGCCACCCCGTCGCGGCGGTGGGCTTCGGTGATGCCTTCCATCTGCCGGGCGTTCTTGACCGCCTTCATGGCCGTGATGGGCGAGACCGCTAGATGGAAGTCCGAGCCCTTGAGTTTGTCGAACACCCGGCGGTTGGTCATGTCCGGATCGATCCACACCCTGAGCTTCTTTCTGCCCAGGTCCGCCAGGTCGGCCCAGATATCGTCGTAACCCTTGATCCGGGCCTTGCCCTTGAGGGCGGCCATGGCTCCTTTGGATACCTTGCGCTCGTCCACGTACAGGGTACACCCGCGACCGGTGACCAGAGCGTAGCTGACCACGACGGGCGTGAACTCGATATCAGCGGCCCGGATGTTCAGCAGCCAGGCCACCTGGTCCAGGGCGCCGATGACGTGCGCCTTGGCTCCCTCTTGCCCCATGGCCTCGCGCACCCGCTTCAACTTGCCGGCCACGGTCTCCCCCGCGTACTTCACCGGGTGGTTGGTCATGAGTGCCAGGCTGGGTTCGGGCCGGTCGGCCCACAGTCGACCCACCAGGTTGGGCGTCACGAACTTCACCTTGATGCCGTGGGGCGCCAGGGCCATTGCGAAACTCTCGGCCGCGGCCACAGAAACCACGCTGGGATCCATGCCGAGGGCCTGACCCTTCTTCAGCTGCTTCGCCACCCAGGCCGGCATCTCCGGCGTGTCCGGTTCACCCATCTTCATCAGGTCGATGCCCGATCCGGGCAGCTCCTGCGAGGCCTGGAGAAAGTAGCGCCCATCGGTCCACAATCCAGCCTTGCGCCTGCCGACGACCAGTTCTCCCATCGAGCCGGTGAAACCGCTCAGCCAGACGCGATGTTTGTAGTTCTCGGGCAGATATTCGCTCTGGTGGGGGTCGGCGCTGGGAATGTAATAGGCGTCGATGCCGTTTTTCTTCATGAGCTTACGCAGGGCGGCAACTTTCTGACGGGCGTTCATTTCATCCTCCGTTGGCCATGGTGATCACCTTTGCGATTGTCTGATGCATCGGTTCAATATAGAGTATCCGGGTGGAAACCGCGTACTTGTTTTTGAGCTGTGAGACCAACCGGGCGGAAAGACGACATGTCCGAATCCCAGGAAGAAAAATACATCCATCCCGACTCGGAGCACCGTTTCTCTCTGTTCGGGATCGCCACCCGCAGCAGGGGCTTCGTCCTGCTGTTCGCCCTGTTGTTCCAACTCCTGTTCAGCGGGATGTATCACGAAGGTCAGATTATCCCCATCCTTCTGAGGGGAGCCGTCCTGCTTGCTGCCATCTTCATGACCGCCGACAAGAAAAACCATTTGATCATCGGTTTGATCCTTGGCATTCCAGCCCTGTTCCTGATTTCCACCCTTCACAATTTCGAAAACGAAATCCGGGATTGGATCACCTACGGCTTTGTCCTCTGTCTCTACCTTTTCATCATCTATCTGATGCTGACGCAAATCTTCAAGGCCAGGATCATCACCCTGAACACAATTGGCCTGGCCCTGTGCACCTACATCATGCTGGGAACCGTATGGATCCTCTTCTACACTCCGGTAGTCGCCCTGGACCCGAACGCCTTCACCCACCCCATTTCCGAGGATCCCGATCCTGTCCACACCCTCACCTATTTCAGCTACGTCACCCTGACCACCCTTGGGTATGGGGACATATCCCCCGTGTCCCACATCGCGCGCAACCTCGCGATCCTCGAAGCGGTGACGGGCACACTGTTCCTGGCCGTGCTGATTTCACGTCTGGTGGGAGGATATTCCAAAGGTGGTAAAGGAAAAAATCGAACCCGCGGGGATGATCAGTAGCTGAGGTCCAGGGTTTTCTCGAATTCGATCTCGTCACGGATGGGAATGCCGTAATAACCGATTTTCGGCACGTTGGGTTTCAACAGGCGGATCTTGGTCATGCCGCCCAGACGGACGCGGGTGATGGTGAAACCGCGCTTCTGGAAGAAACGGTGGGCGTCCAGGTTGTCGTTGGTGGTGATGGCCCAGATCTTCGTGCAGCCGGCCTTCAGGGCGACCTCCTCCACCTTTTCCAGCAACAGGGAACCGATACCCATGAACTGGCAGAGGGAATCGATGGTCACCAGTTCGCAACCTTCCCCGTTGATGCTATAGGTGATCAACCCGACCCGTTCATTGCCTTCTGTGGCGATGAAACCGGGCAGTTTGTGGGGGTCGTGCACCTCGTCGCGGGATACCACGAAGTCGCCCCCGAACAGCAGTTCGGTGCGCTCCCTGACCCACACCCGGTCATCATTGGAAAGTTCGGAGATCCTCATGGAGATTTCCCTGAAAAACCGGTCGATGCCCGTGGGCAGGGCCGGAAAGATTGGTTTTGCTCCCGGATTCATGTGACAAAAATGTGTCGTGGATATGGGCGGCGCAAGGCATGGAAAATGAAATTTTTTTATTGACCTGGGTCACTCGCCCGCAGGTGCGCAGTCGGTCGTGTCCCCCTGCAACTTAGCGACGGTGTGAGGAACGGCGTCCCAGACCGCGGCCAGGTTCTCCACCGCCGCCCGCGGGCTGCCGGGCAGATTGATGATCAGGCAGTCGGCGCGTGTGCCCGCGATCGCGCGGCTGACGATGGCGTGGGGAGATTTGGCGAGACTGGCCGCCCGCATCCTCTCGCCGAATCCCGGCAGCTCCCGGTCGATCACGTCCCGTGTCGCCTCGGGCGTCACATCCCGGGGAGAAACACCGGTCCCGCCGCAGGTCACTACCAGATCGCAATTTCCGTCGTCCGCCCAGGCGGCGAGCTGGGCGGCGATCTGCTCCCTTTCGTCGGGCAAAATGTCCAGCCGGACAAGCTCCACCCCCCGTTCGCCCAGAAACGCGGCCAGAGCCGGGCCGCTTGTGTCCTTGCGCTCGCCGCGGCTGCCCTTGTCGCTGAGAACCAGCACGCAGGCGCGCAGGAGCCGGGAATCGGAACTGGCGCGACCGGTCATGGGGCCGGCTCGTCTTCCGCCACGAAGGTCCCGCTCTTGCCGCCGGTCTTGTACAGCAGGCGCACCGGCCCGATGGCGAGGGATTTGTCCTTACCCTTGCACATGTCGTAGACCGCCAGGGCAGACACCGAGGCGCCGGTCATGGCCTCCATCTCCACTCCTGTCTTCTCCCGGGCCCGCACCGTGCAGACCACCCGCACAGTACCGGCGGCCTGGTCGGGCATGAACTCCACCGCGGCGTGATGAATGGCCACCGGGTGGGCCAAGGGGATGAGATCGGAGGTTTTCTTCACCGCGGCGATGCCGGCCAGGCGGGCGACGCCGAAGACGTCCCCCTTGACGATGTCGCGATCCAGTACCGCCGCCAGAAGCTCGGGGCCCAGCCTGATGACCGCCTCGGCCCGGGCTTCACGGTCGGTCACGTCCTTGGCGGTGACATCTACCATATGGGCCCGGCCCTCGCCGTCGAAATGATTGAAAGACACGTCTGGTCCTCCTTGGTCCGGCCTCAGCGGACCAGGGTCATGCGCTTGACCTCGTGGACCGAACCGCAGTCCAGCCGGTACAGGTAGATTCCCGCTGCCACCTGGCGTCCGCGGTCATCGGACCCTCTCCAGACGACCTGGTGGTCCCCGGCCTCGAGGTCCTGACTCACCAGGGTCCTGATCCGGTTGCCAGCCACGTCGTAAATCGCCAGGGTGGCCCGGCCCGCCGCAGGCAGGGTGAAGGAGATCGTGGTCATGGGGTTGAAGGGATTCGGCACGTTCTGGCTCAACCCGGTAGGCAGGGGTAATTCCGCCTCGTCCACCGCGGTACCGGTCGGAATGCTGATGCTGTAGATGCCCTTGCCGTGGGTTCCAGCCACCACCAGACCGTCGGCCGGCCGGGTCGCCAACTGATCCACCACCACGTTGCCCATCAGGTCCGGAGCCTCCAGGTTCCAGTAGGTCGTCGCGCCGGTCAGCAAGAAGGTCGAGTACAGACCCGTGCTGGTCCCGGCGAAGTATATGTCGAGGCCGCCGTAGGGCACGATGGCCACGGTCCGGATGGACGGTCCAGCGGACCCCGCCAGGTTGCCTTCGTGCTGGGTCCAGGTGGCGCCCCCGTCATCGGTGTAGAACAGGCTGATCACGTTGTAATTGGACACGCCCAGCAGCACCTTCTGATCGTCGTTCGGATGGATGGCGATGCTGGATACGTAACTGGCGGAGCTGAAATCGGGACCCATGTTCAAACGCGTCGGGGCCGAAAAAGCCGGCGCCGTGGCCGCGTTGTCCAGCCGATAGACTTTTCCACCCACCGTACCGTAATAGAGGATGCGGCCGGCCGAACGGGACATGGCCAGCGCCGTCACCGATTCCCACGACGGAACCGTTGTCAGGTGGTCCCAATTTACCAGGGTGGTCGAACTGCTCCACAGCGGAACGGCGTTGTAATCGGAATTGCGCCACACGCCGTTGCTGCTGCCCACGTACATCATCTTCGTGTCGTTCGGATCGATGATGAAGGGATTGACGAACATATAGCTGCCGCCACCCGTGGGATCGATGCGAGTCCAGCTTGTATAATTGCCGGTGCTGTTGTTCACCGTGAGCCGGTAGATGTTCCCGAACTGGTAAGAGATGAGATAGATGCCTTGGGATCCCGAGGCGTCGGCCACTGCGCAATAGCAGCCGTCCCCGCCAAAAAGCTCAACCCACCAGTTGGTGGGGTCGAGCTCGCCGGTGAACCAGGTGCCGTTGTCCTGCATCCCTCCGATGACGATGTTGCTGCCGGGCAGGTTCTCGTCGATGGCCGTGGTGTAGAACTGGCTGGTGTTGTAGCCGTTGTTCAGGGGAGTCCAGGACACCGAGCCGGCTGTGGCGTCGAAGGTCTTGTGCACGCCGCCGTCGCTGCCGGTATAAGCCACCTTTGTCGAGCCGGGCTGAAACAGCATGCGGTGCTGGTCGGCGTGGTGATTGTTGTACTGCCAGCCTCCGATCCAGATGTCCTGGGTGTTGGTGGCAAACCCGTCGGTGCTGCGGTAAAGATGGACCCCGCCCAGATAAACGATGTCCGGATCGGACGGATGCACCGTGACTCCCATGCAATAGCTGCCGTAGGTCTCCAGGGGTCCGTTGCCGCTCGGACCGGGCAGGGCCGCCATCTGGGCTGACCGGTCCTGCCAAAGGCCGCCGGCCCCGCTGCCGTTGCCCGCAAGGTAGGTGTACTTGTAGAACCCATCGCTGGTCGTACCGTGGATATCCGCCACTTCGCAGTACATGATGTTTTCGTCGGATGGCGCCAGCGCCATGACGATGCGCCCGTGGCTTGACAGTCCAGCCGGCGTGATGTCGGTCCAGGTGGTTCCGTCGAGGCTGCGGAAGATGCCCGCGGTGCCCCCGTCGCTGCTGAGTGAGGCGTAAACCACGCCCGTGCCGGACACGATGACGTCGGTGTAACGGGACAGGTCGTTGGGGTCACCCAGCACATTGGTAAAACTGGCGCCGCCGTCGGTGGAACGATTGATTTCCCCGTAGATGGCCGCATAAACCTCATCCTGGGCAACATTGGCAGGATCGACGGCAACTCTCCACACATACTGCCACAAGTCGGTGAAGCTCGATGGCGGCGCGCCGGACGTGGCCGGCAACAGGGCCCAGGTCTGGCCGCTGTCGCTGGACTTGAACAGTCCGTCGCCGAGGAAAGGAGCCCCGCCCGTGCTGGCGGAATTACCCCTCACCTCGCCGGTGCCGTAATACCAGACATTCTGATGACCGGCGCGTGTGTCCTGGGCGATCGTCGACACGCAGTGCAACTGGCTGCTGCCCGTGGTCAGGGTCCAGGCGCTCCCGTCGTCGACGCTCCGCCACATGCCGCCGCTGACGCCACCGGCCAACAGGGTCCGGTAGGTAGGATCGCCGACATCGATGGCCAGGGCCCGGGTCCGACCGCCGATGTTCCAGGGCCCCCGGTATCCCCAACCCCTGATCTTGTCGGTTTTGACTGCCTGGCCCGGGTCCGCCGCTTCCAGCAGGGCGCTCCCTCTGCGGCTGGGCAACTTGCGGGCAAACTCCTGTTCCAGGCGATGGATGTCGGCCGGGATCCGGCCGGTGGCCGGGTCGGCCAGGCGCATTTCCTCCCAGGCCCGGCGTTGGTCCGGGCCGCCCTCCTGTTGCCGGCTCGGATCGAAGTCCGCAGGCGCGGGAGCGGGAAAATCCGGTTTCAACAACTGATCGGCGGTCCCCGGCGGCGCCACTGCGCCCGGTTGCAGGGAAAAAGCCAGCAGGCCCGCGGCCAAGGCCACGGCGGGGAAAAAGAGGAAATGTCGCTTTTTCATGAAGAATGGTCTCCCGGATCAGAAGTCGAAACCGCTGTCAAATTTTGCAGCGTCTACTATATCATGTCTCCCTGTCTTCCAGGAAAACTAGTTGAAAACGCCAAACATGGGCGGAAATTCGAGAATTTTTTCCATTTTTTTCCAAACCTTTCCCCGTCGGGACTCGTCCTAGGCTCAACCCCCGTCTTTTCCCCATTCCTGGAGGATGATGATGCGTTCAAGATATTCCGTGATGGCCGCCTTCGTAGCGATGGCAATGGCTATGGCCCTTGTCGCCGGGAACGCGATCGCCTTTTCTTTCGGCAAAGACCTCATTGAGGGTTCCGGCGACATGGAGACCCGGGAACTCAGCCTGAAGGAATTCGATGAGATCGAGGTCGGCGGCGCTTTCGATCTGGAAATCACCCTGGGCGATGAGCAGAAGGTCGTCATGACCATCGACGACAACCTCTGGGACAACCTGGAAGCCGAGGTCCACGGGCGCACCTTGGAGATCGGCTGGGACAAGAGCTGCGACCCCGATGGAGAATGTACGGTGGTAATCGTGGTCCGCGACTTACAGGCCATGGACATACACGGCGCGGCGGATGTCGAGATCGAGGGGTACCGCGGTGATTCCTTCACCTTCAGCGTGAGCGGCGCCGCCGAACTGGAGATGGACGGCGAAGTGGACAAACTCGATATCCAAATTTCCGGTGCCGGCGATATCGACACGCGCGGGTTGAAAGCCAAATCCGTCGAGGTCTCGGTGTCCGGCGCCGCCAAGGCCAATGTCTTCGCCTCGGAGAGCTTCGAGGGCCGTGTCTCGGGCGTGGGCACCATCAACTACTGGGGCGATCCCGAGCATCAAAAGACCAAGGTCAGCGGCCTGGGGAACATCAGACGTAAATAGGCCGGCGTAGCAGGACCGAATGAGCTACTGAGGAGAGCTTGCCGTCCACCAGGGTCGCACCGGTCGGCCCTGGCGGTCGAGGGAGCCTCCGCTCAGGATCAGAAAATCGGTAGCGACGGGCGCATATCTTTTCCCTTCATTTCAGGATGCATCAACCCTACAATTCCCTTCCATTCGACGCCAATTTGGGGTTTCACCGGAGCGGAATTCGCAAATGGACAAACGCCACCTTGTTTCTCATTTCCTGGGATTACTTCTGGGGATCCTCCTAACCGCCGTCCCGGCCGGTCTTTCCCTGGCGGAGGAAACCGACACCGACGAAAACACTGCGAATCGCCCCAAAATCGGCATCGCCCTCGGCGGTGGCGGAGCTCGTGGCGCAGCCCATATCGGAGTCCTGCAGGTCCTGAAGGAAATGAACGTGCCGATCGACTACGTGGCCGGCACGAGCATGGGGTCGATCGTGGGCGCCCTTTTTGCCGTCGGTATCGATCCCGAGGAGATCGAAATCATCGTTGTAGGAGTGGACTGGGACGATCTTTTTTCCGACCGCCCGGAACGCACGCAGCGCATCTTCCGCCGCAAGCAGGATGATTCGGCCGCCTTCATTCCCGTGGAGTGGGGCTGGAAGGGCCG
>CBDUYZ010000111.1:0-7968 GCA_965371575.1 uncultured bacterium | reverse complement strand
TGCCGAACTCGTCGAACTGGTTGAAGATCACACACTCCGGTCGCGTGGCCCTGATCTCCCAGCACTTGTCGTAGATCTCCTTGACGTTGGACTCACAGCCCGGAGTGGAGATCACCTCGCCGGCCACGTTTTTCAGCCAATCGAACCTCTCAGTGCTCATCTCTTCGGGGAGGATGGCCACGGACTCGCAACCCAGTAGCTGCGAATCGAAGGCGCCGCCGCGGCAGTAGTTGCCGGTGCTGGGCCAGACCGCCTTCTGGGTGGTGGGGTCGAACTGTCCGGTGACCAACCGGGGCACCAGACAACCGAAAGCCGCGCCGACCTTGTGGGAGCCGGTGGGGAACCAGTGGCCGACCAATCCAATGATGCGTGCGTCCACGCCGGTCAGGGCGGAAGGGAATTCCAGCCAGTTGCCGTCGTTGAACAGTCCCGTGTCCGGCTCGTTCTTCCAGGTGATGCGGAACAGGTTCAACGGATCGATGTCCCACAGCCCGACGTTTTTCAGCTTGCCGAGGATATCCGGAGGAATCAGCGCGGGATTCTTCATCTGGGCCAGGGTGGGAATGATGATTCCCTTTTTACGGCACCGGTCCGCGGCGCGGGCCACGACGGCTTCATCGACGGTCGCAAGAGTCATATCCATGGCTAAGGCTCCGGTAGTATCGGTTTGCGGAAATCTCTTCGTTGATATATGGTAAACCGCCAGGGTTCGGTTAACAAGAAGGTTGAACCGGCCTATTTTTGTTTTGAAATCGAAACTGCGTAGCGGCAATCCTCTGGAGACGCCATGAATCGCCTGGCGGTCATTTCTGATATTCACAGCAATTTTCAGGCCCTGACGGCGGTCTGGGCGCGGCTGGATGAACTGGGCATCGATTCCATCTATTGTCTGGGGGACGTGGTGGGCTACGGGGCGCGGCCTGCGGAATGTCTGGCCATGATCCGCGAAAACAATATCCAGACGGTCCAGGGCAATCACGATGCCCTGGTCGCCGACGGTTCCCTGCACCTGGACTTCAACATCTACTCCCTGGCTGCGGTGGAGCACAACCGGCGACTGCTCACAAAAGACGATTTGAACTGGTTGGGAGCCCTGCCCTCCGTCCTCCAGCTGGAAAAGGAGGCCATGTTCGTGCATGGCTCTCCCCAAGACCGGGACCGTTACCTGATATACCTCGACGACCTCCAGGAAGCCTCGGCCAGCGTACTGGAAGCGGACGGCCCGGGTGTCTGTTTCTTCGGCCATACCCATCACCCGGTTGTTTTCGATGGTCAGGGCTTCATTCCCATCCGGCAGAAGAAGATCTTCCTGGAGAAGAGTCTCCGCATGCTCGTCAACCCGGGCAGTGTGGGGCAGCCCCGCGACAACGATCCGCGCGCCTCGTTCCTGTGGTGGGATCGCCAGGAGGGATCGCTCAACTTCGAGAGGGTTGAATACGACAATCTCGCGGCGCGCCATGACATTCTCGAAGCCGGTTTGCCCCGCATCCTGGGCGACCGACTGCTCGAGGGACGCTGACTTTCCCGGCCACCCGAAATACCGGGAAATTTACCCCCCGATCACCTATATTACCGATCATGCAAACGATTGAAACGTTCCCGCATGGGGAAATTCGACAAGGAGAGGGCAAATGGCCATCGAGACGACCCGAGAAATGGTGAGCAGTGTCTACGATAAGACCCGGCAGCGTCTCGCGATCGTGCGCGACCGGCTGGGTCGGCCACTGACCTTGGCCGAGAAGGTCCTCTTCGGGCATCTGGCCGATCCTGTCGGCCAGGAATTCGAACGCGGCGAAGCCACCCTGGCCCTCAGGCCCGATCGTGTCGCCATGCAGGACGCGACCGCGCAGATGGCCATCCTGCAGTTCATGCAAGCCGGCCGGGACGAAACCGCAGTGCCGACGACGGTCCACTGCGACCACCTGCTGCTGGCCCACAAGGGCGCCGAATTCGACAAGGTCCATGCCCTGGACGTTAACAAGGAAGTCTACGATTTTCTCAGCTCGTCTGCGGCCCGCTTCAAGATGGGCTTCTGGAAGCCGGGTTCGGGTATCATCCACCAGATCGTGCTGGAAAATTACGCTTTTCCCGGCGGCCTGATCATCGGGACCGACAGCCATACCCCCAATGGCGGCGGTTTGGGCATGGTGGCCTGCGGTGTCGGCGGCGCCGACGCGGTCGACGTGATGGTCGGCCTGAACTGGGAAGTGAAGGATCCTCGGCTGATAGGCGTGAAACTGACCGGGGCGCTGAGCGGCTGGACAGCGCCCAAGGATGTCATCCTCCGGCTGCTGGGCATCCTGACGGTCAAGGGCGGTACCAACGCCATCGTCGAGTACTTCGGGCCGGGCGCCGATGCGCTCAGCTGCACGGGCAAGGGGACCATTACCAACATGGGGGCCGAGTTGGGAGCCACCACCAGCATCTTCCCCTACGATGAGCGGATGGCCGCCTATCTGAAGGCTACGCGCCGGGCGGACCTGGCCGAACTGGCCGACGCCAACCGGGATCTGTTGACGGCCGACCCCGGGGTGCTGACCAATCCCGCCGATTTCTACGACCAGATCATCGAGATTGATCTTTCCACCCTTGAACCACACCTGGTCGGACCCCATTCACCGGACATCGTCCACCCCGTCAGCGAGATGGCGGCCGATTCCGAGAGCCAGGATTTTCCCGCTGACCTTACCGCCGCGCTGATCGGCAGCTGCACAAACAGCTCCTACGAAGACATCTGCCGGGCCTCTGATGTGGCGCGGCAGGCCAAGGCCAAGGGGCTGAAGATGAAGACCAGCCTGTGGGTTTCCCCGGGCAGCGACCAGATATACGAGACGATCAAGCGGGACGGACAGCTTGCGGCACTCGAGGAGGTCGGCGCCACGGTGCTGACCAATGCCTGCGGGCCGTGCATCGGGCAGTGGCAGCGCGACGACATCAAGGAGGGCGAGGTCAACTCCATCGTCACCTCCTTCAACCGCAACTTCAAGAAGCGGGCCGACGGTAACCCCCGGACCAATGCCTTCATCGGCAGCCCAGAGGTGGTCATGGCCTACGGGCTGGCGGGCACCCTGAAGTTCAACCCCATGGCCGACACCCTGACGAACGAAGACGGGGAGCCGGTGAAGCTGGACGCTCCGGCGGTGGCCGACGAACTTCCCCCCGACGGGTTCGTGGTTTCGATCGGCGGCTACCAGGCGCCGCCCCGGGACACCGGCGACGTGCAGGTGATCGTGGATGCGAACAGCGAGAGGCTGGCCCTGCTGGAGCCCTTCAGTGCCTGGGACGGTCAGGACTATCTAGGGCTGCCGCTGTTGATCAAGGCCCTGGGCAAGTGTACCACCGACCACATTTCCATGGCCGGTCCCTGGCTGAAGTATCGAGGTCACCTGGACAACATCAGCAACAACATGCTGATCGGCGCGGTGAACGCCTTCAATGAGCAGAACAACAGCGTCAAGGATCAGCTGACCGGGGAATACGGCGAGGTGCCCGCCGTGGCGCGGCACTACAAGGCCGAGGGGTTGCGTTGGGTGGTGGTCGGCGACGAGAATTACGGCGAAGGCAGCAGCCGCGAGCACGCCGCCATGTGTCCGCGGCACTTGGGCTGCGCCGCAGTGGTCGTGCGCAGTTTCGCGCGGATCCATGAAACGAACCTGAAAAAACAAGGCGTCCTTCCCCTGACCTTCATCGATCCCACGGACTTTGACAAGGTGCGCGAGGATGACCGCCTCGACATCGTCGGTCTGGCCGATCTGGCGCCGGACCAGCCGGTGACGATGGTGCTGCGCCACGCCGACGGCAGCAGCGACGACGTCATGCTCAATCACACCCTGACCGACGAGCAGATCTCCTGGTTCAAGGCCGGCTCGGCCCTGAACAAGATCAAGGAATCGAACGGGTAACCGGTGCGCAGGGGCGGTCTCGTCATCCTGGGGATTGTGCTGCTGTCGGCTGCGGCATTTCTTGTCGACGACGTTTTGAACCCACAGTACGATTCGGCTCGGGAAGCCCCTGCGGGTGACCCGGAGTACTTGCCCGCACCTCAATGGATTGCCGCCGGTTCGGACGGGGAGCGGATTCGTTTACGCTGGCGGTCCGTACCCGGCGCCCTGGCTTACACTGTCTGGCGGTCGCCGAATCCTGGTGGGGAATTCGGGTTCATTCACATGGGCAGGGACACCACCTATGTGGACCGTACAGGACTGGTCCCGGGAAACTTCTATTGCTACCTGCTTTCGGCGACCGATTCGGAATTTGACGAGTCGGGCCTTTCCGGGAAAAAATGCGTGGAATTCAGCGGTGGCGAGGAAGATGCCGGCCGCTGAACCTGACGCAAGATGGCCACGCAATCCGGTCCGGTCCGCCTCAAGACATTGAAACCCATGGCGTTGGATCCTGCATGCTGCCCCTTCCTTGGCCCCGTTTATTGCAAAACACTGGAAATAAGTCCGTATTCGCGGTAAAATTATGGATTCCGGTTCCCTGGAACATGGGTTCGCGGCCACCGGTCAATTACGTCTGATCATCTTCAGCTCAATCACCAAGTGAGGGATCCCGTGTCATTGTTCTACCATTGGAGAGGAGCCGGATTTTCCTCCGGTCTCGCAGTCTTGGCTTTGGTTTTATCGATTTCGGTTTTATCGATTTCCGTGCTGACCGGGCCCGCCCGGGTCCTCGCGGCCGTTTCCCACCCTCTGGCGGTCTCCGGACCGGTAGCTCACGAGTTTTCCGTGCAGCCCCTGGCCGCGGTCCGGTCGGTGGTCGCCGGTCCGGTGGATGTAGCCTCGGCGCGCGCCGAGGATCAGGAGCGCGAGGAGATGGGTCTGGCGCCCCGCTTCGCCCTGACCGAACCGGTGAACATCACCCCGGATACCGACGGAACCTGGGAAGTTCTTGATTCCCGTTTCGACCTCTGGCGTCTGCGCATCACCTCACCGGGCGCGCTGTCGATCAACCTGGGCTTCACGGATTACCGTCTGCCCGTGGGCGCCCGCTTGGCCATCTATGCCGCCGATGCCGTGGGGCCGGCGGACCCGCGCGGGGTGCGGATCTTTACCGACCGGGACAACGAGGCCCACGGTGAGTTGTGGACGCCGGTCGTGCTCGGCGACGACATCGTGGTCGAACTGGTGATGCCGCGCGAATCGCGCCATGACTACGATCTGTCTCTGACCGCCATCAACATGGGTTACCGGTTTTTCGGGGAGAACCTGGAGGATGTCGCCGACAAGGCCGGCACCTGCAACATCGATGTTGTCTGTCCCGAAGGCGATCAATGGCGGCGGGAAATCGCGTCGGTCGGCGTTCTTTCCACCGGCGGCGGCACTTTCTGCACGGGCGTCATGATGAACAACACCGCAATGGACGCCCGGCCCCTGTTCTTGACCGCCAACCACTGCGGCATCGATCTGGGCAACGCCGCTTCCCTGGTGGTGTACTGGAATTTCGAAAGTCCCACCTGCGGCCAGCAGGGCGGGGGCACCCTGGATCAGTTCATGACCGGGTCGACCTTCCTGGCGGCCTCGAGCACCTCGGATTTCACCCTGGTGGAAATGGATGATCCCGTCGATCCCGCCCACGAAGTCTCCTTCGCGGGCTGGAACAACAGCAGCGCCAGTCCGACCAGCGCCGTGGCCATCCACCATCCCAACACCGACGAGAAGAGTATCAGTTTCGAGTATGATCCGACCACGACCACGTCCTATCTTCAAACCGCCGTGCCTGGCGACGGAACCCACATCCGGGTGGCGGATTGGGATCTGGGCACCACCGAGCCCGGTTCCTCGGGTTCGCCCCTGTTCGACCAGAACCACCATGTGGTCGGCCAACTGCACGGTGGCTATGCGGCGTGCGACAACGACCTGCCGGACTGGTACGGCCGCCTGTCGGTTTCCTGGCCGGCCGTCAGCCAGTTCCTCGATCCGGTAGGCACCGGTGCCGTGACCCTCGATACCTACGCACCCTTCGCTCTCGCCATGGTGGTTTCGCCCGGCGATGGAGCTGCCTTTGCAGGCGATTCAGGCGGACCGTTCACTCCCTCGACGTTTGAATATGTCATTGCCAACAACTCGGATGTGTCGCTGGCCTTCGATGTCACCGCGGATGTCGCGTGGGTGGATGTGACACCGGGTATCGGGCTGGTTCCCGAGAGCGGGTCGCTGCCGATCACCGTGGCGACCAATTCCACGGCCGTCGACCTGCCCCAGGGCCAGTACGAGGGATCACTGACATTCACCAATCTGACCACTGGTGAGGGGAATACCACCCGGCCGCTTATTCTCACCGTGGGACTGCCGGAGTTGGTGTATTCCTTCGATATGGACACCGATCCGGGCTGGAGCGCGGATTCGGACTGGGCCTTCGGTCAGCCCCAGGGCGCCGGAGGCAGTAAGGGGAATCCCGACCCCGCCGCCGGTTTCACCGGCGTCAATGTCTACGGCTACAACCTGGCCGGCGATTACTCGGCCAACCTTCCCGAAAAGCACCTGGTGACCGCGGCCATCGACTGTTCGAATATGCAGGCAGTCACCCTGAAGTTCATGCGGTGGCTCAACGTGGAGCAGCCGTCGTTTGATCATGCCTCGCTCGCGGTGAGCAGCGACGGGGCCTCCTACAGCACCATCTGGTCAAACGGGGTGCAAATCACCGACGCGGCCTGGGTGCCCGTTGAATTCGACATCAGCGCCCTGGCCGACGGACAAGCCACCGTCTTCCTGCGCTGGACCATGGGCACTACCAATTCCAACTGGCAGTACTCCGGCTGGAACATCGACGACGTGGAAATCTGGGGTTTGGTGGATGACGTCGCGGGGGCGGAAATTCCCAGCGGTTACCGGCTCAGTGTCGGCAACCACCCCAACCCGTTCAATCCCTTGACGACCATCAGCTTCGATCTCCCGGCAGACGGTCGCACCACGGTCACCGTCTATGACGTGAAGGGTCGGCTGGTGCGGAGCCTGATCGCCGGGTCCTTGCCGGCGGGACCGCATAGCGTACCTTGGGATGGTCTGGACGATGCGGGCCTGAGCGTCGGCAGCGGCGTGTATCTTGTCAGCGTCATCAATGGCGGAGCTACCGCCGAGCACAAGATGGTCCTTTTAAAGTAGCAGAGGAACGGCCATGGAAAACGCCTGTGATCTGACCGGAAAAGGGGCCCTGATCACCGGCGCCAGCCGTGGGATAGGCAAGTCCGTGGCCGAGATGCTGGCCCGTCATGGAGCGAACATCGCGGTCCATTACGGCGTCGACGAAAACGCCGCCGAGCATGTGCTGCGGGGGTTGCCGGGAGATGGCCACATCAAGCTGGCGGCCGACCTGGGGGATGCCGCCGAAGCTTACCGACTGTCGGGAAGGGCCGCCGAGGGCCTGGGCCGCCTCGACATAGTGGTCAACAACGCGGGGATCTATGTCGCCCACGACATTTCCCAAATCGATCCGGCCCACTGGCAGGAGTACTGGAACCGGACAATAGCGGTGAATCTGTCGGGTCCGGCCCACGTTCTGCACGGCGCCATTCCCCACCTGGAGGCCTCCGGGGGCGGTCACATCGTGAACATCTCCAGCCGCGGCGCCTTCCGCGGCGAACCCGACGCTCCCGCCTACGGAGCGAGCAAGGCCGGCCTGAACAGCCTCAGCCAGTCACTGGCCCTGGCCCTGGCGCCCAAGGGCATAAAGGTGGTTGCCATCGCGCCTGGCTGGGTGCTGACCGACATGACCCGCGACTACCTGGAAGGTCCCGGGGGCGACGAGATCCGCAACCAGAGCCCCATGGGACGCACGGCCACCGCCGAGGAAATCGCGCAGGTGATCCTGATGGTGGTTTCAGGGAAAGCGGACGCCTTGACCGGCGGGATTATCGACGTCAACTGTGCTTCTTATCTGAGATCCTGACAGGCCCAAGAACACACACGCCCATCATTCGAAATGTCCTCGTGCCTGCGGATTATTCGAACGATGGGCGTGTGTGTT
>CBDUYZ010000110.1:0-8001 GCA_965371575.1 uncultured bacterium | reverse complement strand
GGACCGGCCAGGGCGATATCTACTTTAAATCCTTTACATTAGACAAGTTTTTCTATGAGGTTGTGGACCTCCAGCAACTCCCCCTGTACGTGAGCAAGGAAGACGACTTCCGGGAGTACTACGAGAACCTGGGCAAGTGGGACCAGTTCATCTTCGGCTGGGACGACTATACCCGGGCCAGCATCGACTATCCGGAGATCGGTTACGTGGCGACCGGGGACCGGGCCGACCTGCAGCACCCCTGGGTCTCGCCAAACCGTGACGCCTACCGGGTGATGCGGGACGAGGCCAACGACGCCTATCTGAAAAGGGACAGATGGCTCTACGTGAACATCGGGCTGAGGGTCTTCAGCGTCCTGCAGACCGCGTATCTATCCGGCCTGCTCGGCGGCTATCCCGGCGAGGAGCTGGAGGTGGCGGGTCACGAGGTCCGGATCATCGCCCAGCCCGCCGGCTGGGACAAGGGCGCCCTGGCGGCATCCGTTTCGTTTTAGACCGGATTATTTATGAAGGAGCTACTGTGAGTGGTCAAATTCAATTCTGGTCGAGCTTTCTCGGTTTTGTTCGGTCGACGTACCGCACCGGGTACGCCCCTGGCCAACCTGGGAGGCCGATGTTGAAGGAACTTGCAGGCGCGGAAATGGTGACCGAAGTGGCGGCTGCGTCGGACATCATGCCCAGGAAGACAATTTCGCCGGCAAGGGCCCTGGCGCCCATCGTCCTGATGGTTGCGGTCTGGGCATCCGGAGCCCTGGCCGAAATTCCCCGAACCGGAGGCGACTCCTTCCTGCGCGCAGAGTACCTGGTCCTCGGCAATGCCGCCCGTACAGGTCTGGCGTTCGACCAGATCGACCAGGATGGTCTCGGTAACGAATTTGGCAGTGGGTCGGTCCAACAGGAAGAGGATAAGGTCGCAGGGCCTTCCCACACCGGCGACAAGGTCAAGGCGGGTCTACTGTCGGCCGTTCTGCCGGGCGCGGGCCAGTTCTACAACGGGCAAAAATCCAAGGCCTACATCATGGTCGGGATCGAAGCGGCCATCTGGACCGCCTATTTCGTGTTCGACGCCCAGGGCGATGCACGCATGGAATCCGCCGAGGAATGGGCGGGCATCTACGCGGGTACCAGTGGATCCCATGAGAACTCCTACTGGCAGAACGTGGGGCACTTTATGGACAGTGACGCCTACAACGAGGTCCTCCTGCGGGAAGCGCGGGCCCTCGAAGAAACGGCGACTGGACTGATCAGTGGAGCCGACGCCTGGCAATGGGTCAACGTGGATCGCAAGGTCGGGTATTCCCAGCTGCGCGCGGACGGCAACAGCGCCTATGACCGCAGCGAATTCATGATCCTGTTCGCGGTGGTCAACCGGGCGGTGTCCGTGGTGGACGCGGTCCTGAACGCCGGCAAGCAGGACGGCATACTGGAAACCGAAGTTCTCGGAATGAATGTCGAACTGGAAATGCTTCCCTCATTCAAGGACCCGGGTGCGCGCTGGGTCGTGTCCCGGAGTTTCTGATGATGCATCCGGCAGGACATTCCACTTGGTGGAGGCACCTGGCCCTGGCGTGCCTGATGTTCGCGCCGGCGCTCGCGTTGCTCGCCGGATGTTCCGCCGGAGCCGGCTCCAGTGTTCAGCAGGATGACCAAGCTGTCACGCCTGTGTCGTCGTCCCCGCCGCGCCCGGGTACCACCGTGGTCGACCTTGAATTTCTCCATTCCTACGGAAACGAGCGGAATGCCCTCTATTACCCCATCGAAGGGTTGGCCGGGTGCACCTTCGGGCCTGAGGGGACCCTGATCTTCTGCGATGAAAAACGCGGCAAGGTCTTTGGCCTCGATCCGGGGTCGCTCGCCTGGTACGAATTCGACAGTCCAAACTCCCGGCCCTACCGTCCTTTGGACGTGGTCGTCGATGGCTTCAAGATTCTTGTGCTCGATGCAGGGGGCAACAATGTCTTCCGCTTCGACCTGAACGGGACCTGGCTCGATAAGGTGTTGGATATCCGCCAGGTTGATCCCTCCAACATCCCGCAGGTGACGGCCTTCTCACTGGACCGGGACGGCCGTATGTTGATCGCGGACGTTTCCCAGCAGCAGATCCTGCTGCTGGACGCGTTTCTCAGTCTCCAGATGAGGGTCGGTGTGCCGGGGACTCTCGACGATCAATTCACCGACCCCAGCGGCATCACCTTCCTGCCCGACGGCGGTTTCATCGTGTCCGACCGCGGCAACCGCAGACTATGCCGCTACGGGCGGCTGGGGTTCTTCGAGGGAACAGTCGGCGGTGATTTCGATGTCGACAACCCCTTTATCCTGCCCCAGGGCGTGGCGTCCGACAAATTCGGCAATCTCTTCGTGGCCGACCAGGGCAACGGCAAGATCCACGTTCTGGACCGGAGACTGCGATTTCTTAATTCGATCGGGGATGATTTCGGATTGCGGGGCACGCCCACCGCTCCGGTCGATGTGGCCGTGGGCCCGGCCGACGTGCTGGCGGTCACCGACCGCGCACGTTCCGCAATTCTGATCTACCGGATCATCTACGAATAATGAGATTCTGTCCTCGGGGCAGATCCGGCACCGTAATAACGGTCCTCTTGACCATCCTGATTCCTCTGTTTTCCGGGGCCGCCCCGGCGAGCGAGCCTTCCATCTCCGTACAGGATTCCAGGCTGACCGAAAACGAATTCCGGCTGATGCCCGCCGGCGTCCGTCCCCTGCAACTGGTCCACGGGTTCGTGGAGGCTTCTTCGGTCCGGCTGTTCGTGGAGGGACGGCTGTGGCGGCAGGGTGTCGACTACAAGGTCCAGGCCCGCTCCGGCGTCATCATTCCTCTGCGGGAATGGTTGCCGCCGGCGGGTGATGGCCAAGATCAGCCCGCTTCGCCGAATCAGGCCCTGGTCATGGTTGAATACCGCTTCCTGCCCGTGCCGCTGACCCCGCGTCGGGATCTGCGGCCGATCGGCTCGGCTCCCGGGGCACGGGAACCGGGGCAAGCGGCGCCCTTGTTCGACGCCGCTGAGGATCCGGCCGCCTGGCAAAGCGGCAATCTCCAGGTGTCCGGCAGCAAGACGGTCCAGGTGTCCTCGGGTTCGCGGCGGGAAATGACAGTCGACCAGAACCTCCGGTTGAGCATCGTCGGGCAGTTGACCCGGGATATTTCCGTACGGGCCTTCCTGTCGGACGACAATCTGCCTGTGGTTCCGGAGGGCAATACCGAGGAATTGCGGGACATCGACAAGGTCCTGATCGAGATACGGGCGTCGTCCTGGCAGGCCACTCTGGGCGACTTTGTAGCAGTCCGGCGGGGTACGGTCTTCGGGAATTATCGGCGCAAGCTGCAGGGTTTTTCCTTCCAGGCCCACCCTGGCCGAGCCCGCGCGGAGGTTCTGGCCGGATCCCCGCAGGGCCTCTACCGCACCTTGCAGATTAGGGGTCAAGAGTCGAATCAGGGTCCCTACTACCTGGGTGGAAGCGCGGCGGCGGGCAACCTGTTCATCATCGCCGGATCCGAACGGGTAACTCTCGATGGACAGATCCTGGTCCGGGGATCAGACCGGGATTACGTCATCGATTACGTGTCCGGCACGGTAACCTTCACCTACCGGCGACTGATCACCGCCGAGTCGACCATCGTCATCGAATACGAGGAGGGCGAGGGCCCCTACGGTCGGACTGTCCTGGGGGGCGGCGCCGGGGCCGCATTCAACCTGCCCGGGGTAGCGGTTCCCGGACATTTCCATGTGCGGATGATCCGGGAAAAGGACGATCCCGGCCGGTTGCGCACCGGAGAGTTGGGTGAACAAGATGAACAGATCCTCATCGAGGCCGGGGACGATCCCCTGCTGGCGATCGCGGATGGGGTCACGTCCACGGCACCCGGCGAGGGATCGTATGACCAGCAGTTGGAGGGGACGAAAACCATCTATGTCTTCAACTCGGCCGGTGGTGATTACGACCTGACCCTGTTCTATGCGGGGCCGGGGATAGGCGACTACGATCTCGACCAGCTGTCTGCCAAGGGTCAGAAGGTGTTCGTCCACAAAGGGGACGGACTGGGCAGCTACCTGATAGGGCGGCCCATACCCATGCCGGAATTACACAGCATCGCCACGCTGACCGCGGTACTGGGCGACACCACGGGTGTCTTCGTGACCGGGGAATGGAATGCGGGCAATCGGGATCTCAATCAGCTGTCCGACCTGGACAACGAGGACAACCAGGGCACCGCGGCACGCGTCGCTGGAGGATTCCGGGAGCGGGGGTTGAGCCTGAGCGGCGTAGCGCTGGGTCGCCTCGATCTGACCGGTTTCTGGGAGAACAGGGAAGCGGAATTCAAACCCTTCCAGGTCCGCAAGACGGTATTCGACTACGACCCCTGGGGTCTGGCCGACCGGGCGCGGCGTCCGGGGTTCCTGGAGGAAGACGACAGGGAGGCCGGGGCGGAAGCAGCCTGGAAGGTGGGGGGAACGAAGCAGGGCCTGCGGGTGAAGGGGAACTTCGGTTCCCTGCGTCACGGGGCTTCGATCACGGCCGACCAGGCCGCCGGAGCAGCGGACTGGAATTTTCTGGGCGGAAAGGGCAACCACGTCCTGCAGTCGGCCGTGGCCACGGACCTGCAGGACCCGTTGGACATCAAACGAGTCCTGCGGAAGCATGAAGTCAGCTGGGTGGTAGGGCCGGTGGTCCCCAAGGCAAGTTACCGGTTCCGGCGGTGGCGCGACGGGAAAATCACCGGCGATCGGGCCGGCGGATTCCGCCTGGAGGAGACGGGACTCGGCCTGGCTTCGGCCACGGGCCGGAGCCTCAACTGGCAGGTGGATTTCCAACGCGGTCTGGCCGATTCCCTCTACGCCGATCAATGGCAGTCGGAACGAGACAGCCGCACTACCCGGGCAGGTTTGACCACCGGGCGGTTTGCAGGTATGCGCCTGGTGGGTGAAGGGACGTACCGGCGCATTCTTCAGCCCGAATTGCCGGAGGAAACCACCCGCCTTGCGCGGCTCAATCTGTCGGGAGATTGGGACAAGGTATTCAGCGACTGGTCGCTCGGTTACCGGGTTGACAACAGCCGCACCGCGGTAATGGACCGGCAGATCCTGTTCGTGGGCGAGGGTCAGGGCTCCTACAACCAGGACGGGGAGTTCGTGGGCGAGGGCCAAGGCGACTACACCGTGGTCCTGGCCGCCACCGACAGTCTGGTAGCCACCACGGCGGTCCAGGCGGATTTGAACTGGCGGCAGGGCTTCCAGTTTCTCGGCGCAGACCGTTGGTACGGTGCCTGGTCCTCTCTGGCCCTGGTCTCGGTGGTGAGTCGCAGCACCACCGAGGATTTCGGGGGCCTGCTGGCTCTTGATCCCCAGGTTCTGTTCGACCCCGCCACGACCGTCCTGGGCGACCTGTCCTACACTCACGAACTGACCTTCCTGCAGAACGTGCGTACCTTCGATCTGCGCGGAAAGTTCGATTTCCGTCAAACCCTGGACAGGCAGTTTGCCGACCATCCCGAGGACCGGATCAATCGCAACTGGCAGGCCACGGCCAACCTGAACCTGACCCGGAAATCGGCCGTCAACCTGCGGTGGTCACGTCGGGATGAACGTCGTCAGACCCAGGAAGGGACCGCCAGCGCCCGGGGCAGTTTCGTGACTCTGACCAGACGTTACGAGACGGGTTTCAATTACAACCCCACCACGAACCTGCGACTGGGCATCCAGGGGGAATTCCTGACCAGGAATGACGAGGTGTCGGACGTCAACCAGGAGGAATTTGCCCTGCGGCCCAATCTGCGGAGCCGGTTCCGTCGCACCTGGACGCTGCAATCCGAACTCAGGGTTTCCGATGTGACGAGCGAGGAACCGCCGGGAACATTGCGGCCCTGGTTCTTTTCCTTCCCCGGCCGGAATGTCGAGTCCTCCGTTCGCCTGGCCTGGGATCCCACGGAATTTCTCGCCGTTTCCGCAAGCTGGTTCACCCGCAAGAGAACCGGGGGGAGGTGGCAGCATGATGTTCGTCTGGATACGACAGCCCGTTTCTGACGGAGGACGCTCCTGTGCGGCGCGGCGTTCCGTCCAGATCTCCCTGGGTATCCTGCTGACTCTGCTGTCGGCGGGATCGACCCTGGCCGCGGCAGGGGGCCGTGTGATCACCTTCACGCCGGATTGGCATCCAGGGGGACAGGAACAGGAATGGATCGAGCAGGACAGGCGCTGGTTACGTTCCCTGCCTGCCGCAAGGAAATTCCAGGCCCCGGCGTTCCCGGATTCGATCTCGCCGGCGGGTCTCGAGGAAATGCGTCGGGTCAAGAGTCTGGTGGCTGCGGCGGCGGAGGCCAGCGGTGACACGATGCCGGTGGTCAGGCCGGTGGCCGCGCTGTTGCGCGACCGTTGGATGGATCGCGGCCATCTGTCGGCTTCGGTGGCGGTGTGCGGAGACTCGCTCCAAGTTCGGCCCGGCCCCGTCTGGACCGTAGGTATCGTGGAAATCGACGGGGATGATTTCCCGGGCCGCAACCACCTGTTGGCCACCTGGCTGCCAAGGGCGGGTGACCGTTTCAGGCGGGAAGAATGGAGTAAAGGGATCGATATGGTCCTGATCGGGACTGGTGAAGCCGGCTACCCCTTCCCCCGCTGGGTGACGCGCGAAGTCGCTCTGGTTCCCGAGGGCCACACCGTGACCATTCGGGCGATGCTGTTACGGGGCAATCTGGCCTTCATCGGGCCAGTGACCAGCGATCTGCACGAGGAACGGGCGGCCCGCTTCCTGGCCCGTTCCTCGGGGCTTCAGCAGGGCCAGGTGTTCCAGCATTCGAATCTGGCCAGGGCGCGGCAGAAGCTGCTGGCCCGTGATCTGTACACCTCGGTTGGCGAACCCCAGGTCTACCTGACGTCCGCAGGGGACACGGTGGGCATCCATTGGCCGGTCGTGCCGCGGCGCAAGATCAATCGGCTGCAGGTCGTTCTCGGCTTGAGCCGGCCTGAAGACGGATCCGCGAACCGGGTGAGCGGAGAGGTTGATCTGCGCCTGCCGAATATGGCGGGCACAGGTCGGAGACTGCAGGTCGGCTGGCGGGACGACGGCAATCTTAGATCACGCTTCGGCTTTTCGTATCTGGAACCGCTGATCTTCGGCACGCCCCTTGATATGGGGTTGGCCCTGGACAACGAGGTCGAGCAGGAAGCCTACACGCTCTTCCGGCTGGATAATGTCTGGCGACTGCCGGTCGTCGCCCTCTGGGGCGTGGAGCTGGGCGTGGGTTGGGACCGGGCGACCTATCCGGTCGGCAGCATCGAGCGGACCAGCCGGGTCCGGGCCCGGGGAGCGGTTCTGCACCACCGTGGCGACCGGACGCGCAGCGGCTGGGAAGGCCAGTTCGCCATCGAAACCGCCTGGCGTTCCGCTTTCCTGCGTGCGGCCGAGGAAAGCGACACGCCCACAACCTCGCAGTTGGCCGAGTCGGTCACCCAGCGTATCTTCGAGGTGGACTCGGCCGGGGAACTGTGGCTGGGCCGGACCGTCAGCCTGGCGGGTCGTGCATCCTTCCGGCAACTGTCCGGGGGTGGACGGAACGTGCCACTGTCCGAGCAGTTCCGGTTCGGGGGCGCGGCCACCTTGCGCGGATACCGGGAAGATGAATTTCACGGCTCCCTGGCTGCCTGGGCCAGCGTGGAGGCGAGAATCGGCCGGCCGGGCGGGTCCCGTCTTTACACCTTCTACGACCTGGGGTACTTTGAATTCTGGACTCTTAATCCACTGGCCGTGGATCCGGAGGACCTGCTGCGGATCAGCGGCCAGCCCCGGGGTTACGGGCTGGGCATCCTGGCCAGGACTCCGGCCGGGGATATCTCCCTGGCTATCGGCTTTCCCGGCACGGTGGATTTCGATCAGGCCAAGTTGCACGTCACTCTGCTGGAATCATTCTGAGTCCGGCGGGTCCCAGGTCCCAGGTCGCCCCGGGTCCTAGTCGGGATCCCGTCGCTCCGGAGCGTCATGGACCGT
>CBDUYZ010000109.1:0-8134 GCA_965371575.1 uncultured bacterium | reverse complement strand
GAAAACCTGAAAGAAGCCTTCGCCGGCGAGAGCCAGGCGTTCCAGAAGTACAGCGCCTTCGCCAAGGCGGCGGATAAAGACGGCAAGCCCAATATCGCACGCCTGTTCCGCACCACGGCTCAGGCCGAATTGCTCCACGCCGAGGGTCATCTCAAAGCTCTCGATGGTATCGGCGGCACGGTTGATAATCTGCAGGGCGCCATCGACGGTGAGACCTACGAGTTCACCGAGATGTACCCGCCAATGCTCAAGCAGGCCGAGACCGACGGCCACAAGGCCAAGCGCATGTTCAAGTTCGCCGTGGAGGCGGAGCAGGTTCACGCCAAGCTCTACGCCCTGGCGCTCGAGGCCGCGAAAAAGGGCGAGGATCTGACCGAAGTTGATTTCCACCTCTGCCCGGTGTGTGGTTTCATCGAATTCGGCGCCGCACCGGACAATTGCCCGATCTGCGGATTGCCTGGGGCTAAGTTCGTGCAGGTCTGACTCGTAGACGTGATTCCAGGTTGTTTTTGCGCGGGAGATGTTTTCTCATTGCCGACTGTTTCCTGACCGGGGGGATCCTATCCGTACTTCCAAGCGGACCCTGTATCGCCTGACGGCGTTTCTGGCCCTCGGCCTGGGTTTGTGGGCGTTTGTCTTCCAAGCCAGGCTTGCCGAAATTCCCCAGGATCTTGATCTTTCCACCGTCTCCTGGCCCGCCCGGGTCGAAGGAGTTGAAGTCGGCTCGGAAGATCAGGTTCGGTTCCAGTCCGAAGGTTTTGCCATCGGTTCGGACATCAGGATCGAATCAGTGACTTCCGAACCCGGAACCCCGGCCGAAAATGTGGTTCTGATACCCGCCCACAGTCGGCCCTACCTCCTGGTGACCCTGATCAGCGGGCTTTTCTTCTGGGCTGTGGCCGCCCTGGTCTTTGCCCCGAGGGTTGACCAGCCGGCGGTACCACTCTTTTTCTGGATCTCCATTCTCTACGGCACCGGGGTCCTGGTCGGCGGGGTCTACGGTCAGTCGGGTCCGCTGGGCATGTCCCTGCTGAGACCCCTGATGCAACTGACCAGCCTGGCCTTCCTGCCGGCTGCGTTCCTGCACCTGAGTTTGTCCTTTCCTGCGGCTTCACCACTGCTGATCCGGCGGCCGCGGCTACCGGTTGTTCTCTACCTGATCGCGGTCGCCGTGGTCATCTGGCAGGTGACGGTTTTCTTTGGGTATTTCAGGAACCCCGGCCTCGTGACCTGGGACAGGTTGGCCTCGCCCCAGGCGGTGGCCGACGCCTTGCTGGTACTGCAGGTCGTTGCCGGTTTCTCGGTGCTTGTTACGCGCGCCCGTCGGCTGGAGGATGCCCGGCAGAGGCAGCAGATTCGCTGGCTGATCCTCGGTTTCCTGGCGGGTTCGGCTCCCTATGTCTTTTTCCGCACCCTGCCCAACCTGTTCGGCGCGCCAGCGTTTTTCCCGGCCTATTTCGATCGTATTCTGGAATTGGCGGTGCCGACCGGGTTCGTTTTTGCAGTGGTGCGCTACCGGTTCCTGAACATCGACATCATCCTGCGCCGGGGTTTGATCTACGGTTTTCTCGCTGCGGGATTGACGGTGGTCGTCGTCCTGCCGGTGCTGCAACTGGGGCCGGATTGGAGCGAAACCTGGCCGGGCTGGTGGCGTTTGACCGTCATCCTGTGCGGCCTTGTGGCAGGTGTCCTGTTCCAGCCCCTGCATGAGGTCATCGGCCGGGGCGTGGACCGGACTTTTTTCAAGATCGAGCACCAAGTGGAGAAGACACTGCGAGTTTTCCAGACCGACCTGGATGAGGCAACCGATCCCCAGGGTCTCGCTGAACTCCTTCTGCGGAGAGTCGAGAGAACCCTTCACCTCGAGCGTTGCGTGGTAGTGATCGCGGACGGTCCCGAGATAATCGCCGCCGGCCGGGGCGACCACGCCGCAGCCAGCCGATGGTGGCGCGAATTTTCCGCCGCCGGCGAAGCAAGAGAATCCCCGCCGGACTACTTGGCCGAAGCCGGATTCGTGGCGGTCCAGCAGCTGATCGCGGGGGAAGTCTCCCGCGGGGCCGCATTTCTGGGTCCGAAGGTGACCGGCCGTCTTTTCATCCCGAGCGACATCGATTTCCTGCGGCGCTGCGCGGAATCGGCTGGGCGGCGCCTGGAACAGATGAATTTGGCCCGGACGATTGTCGGCGAACGCCTCAAGAGGCAGCAGATGGATGAACTGTCCCGGTTGAAGGATGATTTCCTTTCCCGGGTCGCCCACGATCTCAGGACACCGGTGACTTCATTGGGCTGGTCGATACGAAATCTGAACGACGGTCTGGCCGGCGACCTCAATGACAAGCAGAAGGAATACCTTTCCTCCATCCGGGACGCGGTGGATCATCTGGCCGGTCTGGTGACCAACTTGCTGGAAATCAGTCGGCTCGAAAAATCCAGGGTTGAAGTGGTGTGCGAACTTCGCGACCCGGCCGCCGCCGTCCAGCGGGCGGTCGGGACGGTCAAACCGCTCGCCGAGGCCAAGGGCGTGGTGTTGGAAACGATCACTACAGGTGCCAGTCCTGCGCTGGCCAATGAAGACAAGCTGACCGAGGTACTTGTCAATCTCCTCGAAAACGCCGTAAGGTATTCCCCGCCCGGCGGGACCGTCACCCTCGCGGTCGAGTCGCCGGACCAGGACACCGTTCGGATCACGGTCCGCGACCAGGGGCCGGGCCTGGGTGGCCTGACGGATCCCTTCGGTCGCTTCGTGCAGGGAAAACCGAGTCCCGACAGCGCCGAGGGCGGCTACGGGTTGGGCCTGACGATCGCCCGTGAGTATGTGGTGCTGATGTGCGGGGAAATCCAGGGCGCAGATCACCCGGAAGGGGGAGCCGTCTTTACGATCAACCTGTCTCGAACCGAAAACCCGACGGGGGGACAATCATGATGGAACTCAAGGCCATGGTCTTGATCGTGGACGACGATGAGGCCCTGCGACGGGCCCTGAAGGACAGATTCGAGTTCTGGGGTTGCGAAGTCTCCGTGGCGGCCGACGGCCGGGAAGCCCTGGCCGCCGCCAACCAGTGCGCCTTCGATCTGATCCTGCTTGATCTTTCGATGCCCGTCATGGACGGCTTCGAAGTCCTGGCCAAGCTGCGGGCGGATGGTCACCCGGCGAACATCGTGGTGCTGTCGGCTCATGGGGCGGTGGACAAGGTCGTCCGGGCTCTTCAGGACGGCGCCGACGATTTCCTGACCAAGCCCGCGGATTTCGACCTTCTCGAACAGGTCGTCCAAAAGGCTGTCGAGCGGCGCAAGGTGCGGCTGTCCCTCGAGGCTTTGAGCGAGCGGTCGGGCGTTCAGATACTGGCAGCCGCTCCGGCCATGAAGGAGGTGCTCGCCACCGCCGCCCGGGTGGCTGTTGCGGACACCACGGTGATCATCAGCGGGGAAAGCGGAAGCGGAAAACAGGTCGTCGCCGAATACATACACGCTCGCAGCAAGCGCAGCGACGGGCCATTCGTCTACGTCAACTGCGTGGCTATTTCCAACGAACTGATCGAGTCGACCCTTTTCGGCCACGAACGGGGAGCGTTCACCGGGGCGCAGACCCGGAAGCCCGGTCGACTGGAAGCGGCCGCCGGTGGGACGGCCTTCCTGGACGAGATCGGCGACATCAGCGCCGACCTACAGACCAAGCTGCTGCATTTTTTGGAGGCCGGGGAGTTCGAACGAGTGGGAGGCAACCAGACCATTTGCGTGAACTGCCGCATACTGGCGGCCACCAACAAGGACCTGGCCGCCGAAGTCGCCGCGGGCCGATTTCGTGAGGATCTCTACTATCGGCTGAACGTCATCAGCCTGCGCGTTCCGTCCCTGCGCGAGCGGCCCGAGGATGTACCCTTGCTCGGGGAAGCCTTCCTGACCCGTTTCGCCACCGAGCTGAAGCGCGGGCACCTGCGTCTGGCGCCCCGTACCCTCGAGGTCATGCAGGGTTACGCGTGGCCGGGCAACGTACGCCAGCTAAAGAACGCCATGGAGCGTATGGTGGTGCTGGCGACTGACGAGGTTCTCACCCCGGATCTGCTGCCGCCCGAGGTGCTGGGAAACCGGGATGTCGGCGCCGGCGGCCTGGCGGAACCGGACATCGCCCAGGACCTGTCCTACCGTGAAGCGGTGTCGGAATTCAAAAGGCGCTTTATCGGCCGTGTGCTGGACGAGTGCGGGGGCAACCAGACCAAGGCGGCGGAAAAGCTCGGCCTGCAGCGCAGTTACCTCAACCGGATGATCAAGGACCTGGATCTGCGCACATCCTGACGGCTCCCTGTGTCGGTTACCATACTCGGCTGTGTCCCGCACCCGACAAGTCCGGGGGCCGGAATTGTGCCCGGATTCCGCCATCGAATTTTTATGTTGTTGACCCACGATATCTTGACCATTCATTTCGGCGCCGAGCGAGCTTGGCTCGCCTCTTGATCTTTCGGGGTGAAACTTACAGTCCCGAAAAAGAAGGAGGATGTCATGAAAACCCGCACTACTTTCATCATGTTGGGACTTGTCCTGATTTCCGGAATCATTCCGGCTCTGGCCAAGGAAATCGAGGTTCCGGTCACGTTCGACCGGCGCAACTTGAGCGGCCCCCGCTTCGGTATGACCTACGTGGGCGGCAATGGTGAGCTGTTCCAGGAGCTCGACCGCCAGGACATCGGCAGGGTCGTCAGTCAGTTCGGCTGGCATTTCGAACGCCAGATCATTCCCGACGGCGGCGGACCCCAGTTCGTCGTTCAGTTCGTGCCCATGATCGCGGCCGTGGAATACGGCAAGTTCGTGCCCGGCGCAACCCTGGCCATGGGCATCCGCATGCCCCGCGGCTGGGAATTCGGCATGGGGCCGAACATCGTGGCCACCAAGAACGAATTCGACAATGCCAAGGCGCGGACCTCGTTGGTAGTGGCCATGGGCAAGAGCCTCAACTACGGGGGAGTGAGTATTCCCATCAACCTGGCCGTGTCTACCGCGCCGGAGGGCAATCGGTACTCGCTGATTTTCGGCTACGCCATCGGCAAGACGACCAAGACCGTCGAGGTTCCTGACGACGAAAGCGAGGAAAAGTACGGAAGTGTTTCGACCAACCAGTGGGATGATTTCCGCTAGTCGATTCAATAACCGACGGAGATTCCTCCTGAAACAACACGGCCCGGCGCGGGCAGGCCCACCTGGTACTCGACAAGTTGATCGAAAACATTGTCGAGTCGAAGGTGGGCCTCGGTTTGGGATCGCGGCCCGGCCAGACGCCAGCTCAAACGCAGGTTCCAGGTCACCCCGGCAGGAAGGCGCCTAAGATCGCCGGTGGCGGCCGAAGCGCCGGAGACGTCCGCGCTCCAGCGCGGGCCAGTGACCACCGCTTCCAGCAGGGCTCCCGGCCCGGTCGCCCGCCGCCAGTTCACTCCGATTCGCGAAAGATAGTCGGGCCGATCTTCGGCGGGCCGGTCATAGACGCCGTCTTCTGCGACCCGCGCCGACATAACCGTGTGCTGCATGGCTACCAGCAAGTTGGGCGCTGCGTTCCAGTGGCCGACCAGCTCCACGCCCGGCACCCGGATCTCGGTACGGTTGAGCCGTTGGAACTGGTTGTCCGAACCTGGCCATTTCGCTTTTTCGATCCCATCGTGCAGATAGTTCAGAAAGACCGCGGCCTCGAGTCCCCACGCACGGTGATCGGTGGCCATGCCGATTTCGTAGAGGTCCTGCTGCTCGGGCCGGAGATCTGGGTTGGGCACGAAGCGGCCCAGGGCGCCGGAATAGAGTTCCCGCAACGAGGGGAACCGGCTGCGGCGGGAGGCGGCGACGTAGATCCGAGCCTGGTCACCCAGCCTGCGCAGGGCACGCAGGTTCAAAGCCGGCGCATTCTCGGGTTCGTTGGCGGTCTTGTCGCCCGATTCGGGGGTGGCGGCGTGATCCCAGCCGAGGCCTGCCTGGAGGATCCAATGGCCGCCGGGTTGGACCTCGCCCTGGACCACCAGGGAGGTCAGCCACTGGGCATAGGCTTCGACGGGACCACCGACAGTCACACTTTCCCGGTGATGGGTGTAACGGGCGACGGCCTGGGCGGTGACCTGCGCGCTTTCACCGAGCCACCTGTTCAGGTTCACCTTCCCGTATCCGGTGCGGTCCCAGTTCTTTTCATAGTCCTGACCCACCTCAAGGGGCTGGTCCCAGCCGTCGGGGCCGCGGGGGTCGATTTCCTGTGCGAAGAAATCCGCCGATACGGCAGCTTTCACGTCCCAGAGACCCTCCTTGCCCAACGGCAGGTCCACCGAGGCGCCCAACAGGCCGCGCTTGCGCACGGGGTAGCGCCAGAAGCGGGCCTCGTCGCCCAGATGCAGCTCCGGCGGGACACCCTTCTCCGCAGACCAGGCGGTGGCCAGAAGGTTCAGCCGACCGGCCTGCGCCACCGGGCGGCTGCCCCGCAGCAGGAGGGAGTACTGGTTCAGGTCGCTGTTCTCCCGCCGCACGTCGCCGCCGGTTTCCTGGGCGTCCGCAGGTAACGGCCAGGCGTCCCGGTCCTGCCAGCCGGCCGCCGCGAGCATGTCCCAGGCCCCGAGGCGGTCCTGATGCTGAAGATCGGCGACGGTCAGGCCGTACTGCCCGAAAGCCAAGCCGGCGCTGGTCCGGCGAGACGGATCCACCGGGTCGGGAGGCAGGATGCGGGCGCTGCCGGCCAGTACGCCGGGTCCGTCCAGCAGGGTGGTCATGCCGCGGGTGCCCTCGATCCTGCCGGCGCCCGTGATGGGAATGGTCTGCAGATCCACCCGTTCGTCCCAGGGCAGGTTCAAGGGGATGTCGTCCAGAAAGATCTGCACGTGTCGCTCGGGAGCGCCGCGGATCATCAGATGGCTGTCGCCGCGGGAATTGGTGGTGACGAGGGCCGAGGGAATCAGTCCGCCCAGATCCGCCAGGGATCCGGGGTCCTGGACCTGGATCATCGGCGCATCGATGCGGGTCTTGTCCGGGGCGGGAGCCTCGTTCGCCTGTCCGCTGACGACCACGTCGCCCAGGTCGGTCACGGTGGTATCGAGCGCAGCGGAATTTTCGGCCCGGGACGAAGTACCCAGCAATAGAAGACCCAGAAGCAGGCAGGCTGATCGGCGCGCGAAGGTCATCAGGCGCCGGGGTCCTCTGGTCCGTAGCCTTCCTTGAAGCGCAGGATCTTCGCGGGGCAGCCGGCCACGATGGCGCCGTCGGGCACGTCCTTGGTGACCACCGCACCCGCGCCGACCACGGCGTCCTTGCCGACCCGCACCGGCAGGATGGTCGAGTTCGAACCGAGGCTGGCGCCGTCCTCGATGATCGTCGGCAGCCACTTGTCCTTCTCGGGCTGGGGCGGCATGGTGTCGTTGATGAACATCACGCCGTGGCCCACGAAGACGTCGTTCCCGATGGAGACCATGTCGCAGATGAAGGTGTGGCTCTGCACGCGCGTGCGGTCGCCGATGGTCACGCCTTCCTGGATCTCCACGAAGGTGCCGATCATGGCGTCGCGGCCGATCTTGCAGCCGTACATGTTGACGAAGTTCCAGACCTTGGTGCCTTCGCCGATCTCGCAGTCGCGAATCAGTTGCGTGTCGTTGACCGGATATCCCATAATGGCTCCTCGCAGCGGTAGGGGCGGCTTTGTCCCTGAGCGTATCGATTCCGCTGAAAAATAGTACAACCGAGAGGTTCCGTCTTGAAAAATGATGATGTGGGCTCCTTGAAACTTGGGTGGAGCGGTTTCGCCGGCGCCCGGCACGTATCCGGCGGCAAACACACCTGGTACGAAGGAACAGGTGCAGAGTTGCTGGAACTGGTGCGCGCCGGCTGGCCGCGCCGCCGGCCCGGGTCCGGTCGCGATGATCCGGACCAGGTGGTTGTCGTGCCGGTGGATCCGGCGGGATTCGTGTCGAGCACGGTTCCGGTGGACGAAAACACCGTTCTGCACGCTTTGTTCGACCGCCGACAGTCCCATGAAGAAGGATTCGTCCGGGTCACGGCCGAAGGCCCGCGGGAAGAAGTTCGTTTCGCCTCCGTGGTGCTGTATTCCGCGGAAACCCTGCTGGAAAACGGTGGAGCGCGCAGCGGCGATTTCGACTGGGAAGTGGTGTGCCTGATTGCCGGG